>JAVVPX010000024.1:0-27677 GCA_036655555.1 Bacteroidaceae bacterium
TCCGGTAGACATCGTTTCTCCTTCGGGGCATACAAGCTTCTTGAGTAAATGAGTGATAGTCCAAAACAAGAATAAAATACAAGCCGCACTCATCAACGCACTCATGTAATTAACCATACGGGCTACTAGAGCGGGGTCACTTACTAATTGAGAAAATAGATTAGCAGTAAGCATAAAGAATGGGGCACCGGGCGGATGGCCAACTTCTAACTTATAGCCGGTAGTTATGAACTCGGGACAGTCCCAGAAACTCGCTGTTGGTTCTATTGTTAAGCAATAGACAATCGCAGCAATTGCAAAAGTGAGCCATCCCAACAGATTGTTCACTGTCTTGTACTGTTTCATTTAGTATCTAGTTACATTAATATTCAAGACCGCAAAGATAGAAAAGATTGCTGATATATGCATATTGTTACCTTGTTTTCAATCTTTTATATACTTCTTTTTAGTACTTTTGCGTCTCGGGAGTATAAATATAGCTATTTTCTAATGTTGATGCAATAACAATGACGATAAAAGAATTCTTCAAAGACGACCGATTTGCGATGAATGTAGGGGTAGAACTTATGGAAGTTTGTTCCGGTTATGCTAGAGCACAAATGACGGTAAACGAACAACATCTCAATGCAGGCGGCACTACTCAAGGAGGAGCAATCTTCACGCTTGCCGACTTAGCTTTGGCAGCAGCGGCTAATGCTCATGGAAACTTAGCTCTTTCGTTAACTTCTAGTATAAGTTTCTTTCGCCCCAGCACGCCGGGAGATATACTTATCGCCGAAGCCCGTGAACGTTTTGTGCATAAACGTACCGGTCACTATCAAGTAGACATTACTAATCAAAACAACGAACTCATTGCCTGCTTCGAAGCCACTGTTTATCGAAAAGACACAGCACTTCCATTCACGGCAATACCATAGCTCCAAAAGTCTTCCCATTCACTTTTGAAATAATACTGAAGACTTTTAAAATAATACTGAAGACTTTTTAGAACTTCAATGGTTAGATAGCGAAACTATAAGATTGTTGAATTTTAATTTTCAATAGGTGAAAAGTCAACTTTATCGCCGCAATGGGTGGATTCGCTTTTTTTGAAGTGTCTGCTTTTTAAGTTTTTTACCATGCATCTTGACGCAAACCTCAAAAGAAGATTGTATTTTTGTGGAAATTTATTTTGTTATGAATAAAAGACTCATTTTACTAATCATTGTATTGATAGGTAGTTTTCCCCTTTATATAACCGCACAACAAACTTTGCCCATTGTTTCGCCTCTTCGCTTATATGCGGACGGGAAACAGTTGTTTCTAGAAAAGAATTATGCTGCGGCGCAACATTCGTTACAAGCTTTTATGGATGAACGGACAACTGCCGAACTTCAACAAGAAGCAGCTTATATGTTAGCTTGTGCTGCGTATGAACTAAAAGATAAAAATCGGTTGGAGGTGCTTCGAAATTATTTAGAAGAGTATCCCGACTCTCCTTATTCCAATAGAGTGAATGCTTTAATGGCATCGGATTGCTTTTTAGAAGGGAAGTACGATGAGGCTATTGCAATGTATAATTCTTGCGAACTTTATCGTTTGGGCGATAAGGAGAGAGATGATAATACTTTTCGTTTGGCAACCGCTTATTTAAAGGTGAATCAATTGCGCCAAGCCGGTGTTTGGTTCGAAACACTAAAGAGTAGTAGCTCCCGATATGATAAGGACGCTACTTATCACTTAGCTTATATTAATTATGCTAACGGGAAATATGAGAAGTCGCAACCCGACTTTTTGAGTCTGCAAGAGGATGAGAAGTATGGAGAACTTGTACCTTATTATATAGCCGATACTTATTTAAAACGGGAATTGTATGATAAATCGCAAATAGTAGCTGAGGGATATCTTTCATCGTATCCTCATCACAAAGGTGTGGCGCAGATGCAACGTGTATTGGGCGAGTCGCAATATTATATGAAAAATTATACTGAGGCGGTAAAGTCGTTAGTTGCTTACACAAGTGCAGTGACTAAACCCGAACGCAAGTCATTGTATCTGTTGGGAATGTCTTATTATCATACCGGAGTGTATTCGAAAGCAGCAGAGATGTTTGGCGAAGTAACTTCGACTGCTGATGCGCTCTCGCAGAATGCTTATCTTCATTTGGGACTTTCGTATCTTGCACTGAAAGATAAAAATAAAGCACGATTGGCTTTTGAACAAGCAGCCTCCGGTACTTTTGATGAGAAGGTGAAAGAACAAGCTCTTTACAATTATGCTCTTTGCATTCACGAAACTTCTTATTCTCCTTTCGATGAATCAGTGACGGTGTTTGAACGCTTTTTGAATGAGTTTCCTGCTTCGGTCTATTCGTCTAAAGTGAGCGATTACTTGGTAGAGGTATATATGAATACTAAGAGCTATAAAGCTGCTCTAAAGTCCATCGAAAAGATAGCACATCCCGGAACGCGAATACTAGAGGCGAAGCAAAAAATTCTCTTCCGATTAGGTACCGAAGCTTTTGCGAACGCTCAGTTCGAAGAAGCTATTCAATACTTCGATCGTTCACTCTCTTTTTCTTCTTATAGTATGCAGACTAAGGCTGATGCCTATTATTGGCGGGGAGAATCGTATTACCGACAGAATCGTTTTGCGGATGCAGATAGAGACTTCCGTCAGTATCTTGAGTTTACTCAATTGAAGAGCAACGATATGTACGAACTCTCGCTCTATAATTTAGGTTATGTGAACTTCAAAGAAAAGAAATATGCCAATGCGCTCACTTGGTTTAGCAGATATACCGACCAAACGAAAGGAGCAAACAAGACAATGCTTGCTGATGCCTATAATAGGATAGGAGATTGTTCGTTCTATGCCCGTAACTTTACGACTGCTCGACAAAATTATGCCAAAGCAGTGCAGATAGACCCTGCATTGGGCGATTATTCTCTTTATCAAGAAGCGTTTGTGTTAGGTTTGCAAAAAGATTATAGGGGCAAAATTAGTTTGCTGAATAGGTTGATTGAGCAATATCCTACTTCGGAATATTTAGACGACGCACTTTATGAGCGAGGGAGAGCCTACGTACTTCAAGGAGATAATAACAATGCTATTGAATCGTTTAGGGAATTGGTGGATAAGTTTGCCGAAAGTAATGCGGCACGCAAGGGAGCAAATGAAATAGGCTTGCTCTATTATCAAGCGGACAATTATGATGCGGCAATTAAAGCTTATAAACACGTGATAGTTGCTTATCCGGGTAGTGAAGAAGCACGTTTGGCACAGCGGGATTTAAAATCTATTTATATCGATCTTAATAAGGTGGATGAATATGCAAACTTCGTATCTGATATACCCGGTGGAGCAAGCTTTGATATTGGTGAACGTGATTCGTTAACTTATATAGCAGCGGAAAAGGTTTATTTACGAGGAGAAATGAAGGAAGCGAAGATGAGTTTAACGAGGTATCTGCAAACATTTCCTCAAGGAGCTTTCAAACTGAGTGCACATTATTACATAGGGCTAATAGACTATAACCAAAAGGATTTTAAGGAAGCATTAACTCACTTTGGTCAGGTGTTGGAATTCCCGAATAATAAATTTTCCGAAGATGCGATGGTTATAAGCTCTGAGTTATTATTCAACTCTAAAGAATACGACAAAGCACTTGCTCTGTATAAGCAATTGAGCATTCGTACTGCTGTTCCCGAAAGACGATTACAAGCAAAAATAGGCGTATTGAGAACCGCTAATTTAATGAATGAGCAAATAGAAGTGATTCATGCTGCTACCGATTTGCTGGCAGACGGAAAACTTTCTCCGGAATTGGCAAACGAAGCAAGATACGACCGCGCTAAAGCATATCTGGAACAGAAGGCTACAAAAGCAGCGATGGAAGATTTGCAAGTATTATCAAAAGATACTCGAAATGTTTATGGAGCTGAAGCTAAGTATAAGGTAGCCGAATTGTTTTTTACTTCGGGCGAAACAACCAAAGCAGAGAAAGAAATATTAGATTATATTGATAAAAGTACGCCTCACGCTTATTGGTTAGCTCGTAGCTTTATACTTCTATCGGATGTGTATGTGAAATTAGGGAAAAAGCTGGATGCTAAACAATACCTCCTTTCGTTGCAGCAAAATTATCGGGCTAACGATGATATTCAAGGAATGATTGGTAGCAGACTAAATAAACTAAACAAGTAACAGACTATGAAACTAAGATATAATTATATACTAAGTCTAGCATTTACTTCTTTCCTTGTTGCGAGTATTCAAGCGCAAGTAGCAAAGAAAGATACTTTACTCAACCGAATGGTGGTGGTAGATCAAGATTATAACCCCGACATTATGGATGCTTCTAAAGTAAATGTGCTTCCGATAGTAGAAGAATTTACGGTGTCAAAGAAAGAAATAGAATATGCCAATGGTTTATTCCCTATCACTTCTTTTGATGCTAATGTTCCTATGCAGGCTTTTGTTCCACAAATGCAGCAGACGAATACTAAACGTGGATATGCTCGTTTGGGTTATGGAAACTATGGCAATTTAGATGTTAAGCTTAATTATTTATTTAATCTTTCAAAGAACGATCGCTTAGGAGTAGCCGCTTCTGTTGATGGAATGAATGGAAAGTTGAAACTTCCTGCTAACGGAGAGAAGTGGAAAAGTCGTTTTTATCGGATAACAGCGGGAGCAGAATATATACACCAATTTAGCAGACTAGACTTAAACATAGCCGGACATTGGGGAATGAATCGTTTTAATTATATTCCGTTGACCTTGTCGAAAGAACAAACATTTAATTCCGGTGATATTCATTTGGGACTACTTTCTACGGACGAGACATTGCCTATTCACTTCAAAGCAGAAACAAACTTGTTGCTTTATGGTGGGGATGGCGTTAATGAAAATATCGTACGAACAAAAGCGGATGTAGCAGGCGTTATCAACGAAGAGCAAAAGATAGGACTTGCTTTACAGATGGATAACTTTTTTTATAACAAAGATTTTTTTGATAACTATACTTCTTTGCAACTGAAACCTTATTATACTTGGAGCAATGAAGTGTGGAGACTTCGAGCAGGCGTAAATGTAGATTTCTCTTTTGCTTTTGGAAAAGCGTTGCAAGTATCTCCCGATGTTAATGTTCAGTATGTGTTCAATGATAGCTATATGCTTTACGCTGCAACTACGGGAGGTAGAGAATTAAATGATTTCCGCAAGATAGAGCAATACTGTCCTTATGCGGTCTTTAATGGGAAAAGATATGCCGATACCTACGAACAATTAAATGCCGTGCTGGGTTTGAAAATGTCTCCCATGTCGGGATTGCACTTTCATCTCTTTGGTGGCTATCAAAATCTGAAAGATGATTTAGATCAACTTCCCGAAATGGAAAAGGAAACGCTAAACTTCGGACAGATTCTTCTGGAACAATCAAACACAAAGAATGTTTATGCGGGGGCAAGTGCAATGTATGAATATAAAGACTTAGTAAAGTTTACCGCCGCAGGAACTTATCGTCATTGGACGGCGAACGATGATGCTTTAATCTTCAAACCTTCTCTTGAATTGAACTTCGGAATGGACGTTTGCCCTATCGACGCATTGACTTTAGGTATTGCTTATCGGTATATTCAACGAGAATCCACTCGAATTTTAACGACTAATACTCGGATGTCAGCAATAAACAACCTTACAGCCCAAGCAACTTATAAGTTCTACAAGGGTGTTTCTTTCTTTGTTAAGTTGGACAATGTGCTGAATCGCAAATACCAATATTATTATGGTTATCCTACCGAAGGCTTTAATTTCTTGGCAGGTATAAGTCTAAGCTTTTGAACATAAAAAGGTAGTTGAATATGTAAAAAGAACCTAATTCTATTAAAAAAGATAGATTCTTACCTTATTATAAGGTGAAGATATAAGTTTTTCCTACTTTTGCGCCGAATTTTATAATGGAACAGAGCTTGTTGATTAATAGAATCATCCTCATTCCTTAATTGCTAAAGAGAAAATCATGCAAAAAAATCTTGTTATTGTCGAATCTCCTGCCAAGGCTAAAACGATAGAAAAATTTCTTGGAAAAGATTATAAAGTACTTTCAAGCTACGGACACATCCGCGATTTAAAGAAGAAAAAATTTAGTATCGATATAGAGAACAATTTTGAACCGGATTACGAAATTCCCACTGAGAAGAAAAAATTAGTTGCCGAATTGAAAGCTGAGGCTAAAGATTCTGAAATTGTATGGTTAGCGTCCGATGAAGACCGCGAAGGAGAAGCAATTTCATGGCATCTTTACGAAGTGCTGGGCTTAAAGCCGGAAACTACCAAACGTATTGTCTTTCATGAAATAACAAAGACTGCCATATTAAAAGCAATTGAGCATCCAAGAAATATAGACTTAAACTTAGTGAATGCTCAGCAAGCTCGCCGTATTCTCGACCGTATCGTAGGTTTTGAACTATCTCCTGTGTTATGGAAAAAGGTAAAACCTGCATTGTCTGCCGGACGAGTGCAGTCGGTAGCTGTTCGCTTAATTGTGGAACGAGAACGGGAAGTAACAACTTTCAAGAGCGAAGCTTCATTTAAGGTAGTCGCTATTTTCGGCGTACCGGATGTTGACGGCAAACTCGTTGATATGAAAGCCGAATCGGCTCACCGTTTTAAAACAAAAAAGGCAGCTCACGCATTTCTTGAGAAATGCCAATCGGCTCTCTTCACAATCGAAGATATTTCTACCCGTCCGGTAAAAAAATCACCGGCTGCTCCTTTCACAACTTCTACATTACAACAAGAAGCGGCTCGTAAGTTAGGATTTACTGTTGCTCAAACCATGATGGTGGCACAGAAACTTTACGAGGCAGGACGTATCACTTATATGCGTACCGATTCGGTTAATTTATCAGAGCTGGCTGTCAATACAAGCAAGACCACTATCACCGACATCATGGGCGAAGAGTACGTAAAGTCTCGCCATTTCACCACAAAATCGAAGGGTGCACAAGAAGCTCATGAAGCAATTCGTCCTACTTATATGGATAAACAATCGATAGATGCTCCTGCTCAAGAAAAAAGACTTTATGACTTGATATGGAAGCGTACCATTGCTTCGCAAATGTCGGATGCCAAATTAGAGAAAACGACCGCAACCATAACGCTTAGTAACGATGCCGAAAAATTTGTAGCTGTAGGCGAAGTGATTAAGTTCGACGGTTTCCTTCGAGTATATAGAGAATCGTATGACGATGATGCTGAACAAGAAGACGAAAGCCGTTTGTTGCCTCCAATGAAGAAGGGACAAAACTTAACACGAAAGGAAATAACTGCTACCGAACGCTTTACACAGCATCCGGCAAGATATACCGAAGCAAGCTTGGTGCGCAAATTAGAGGAGTTGGGCATTGGTCGTCCTTCTACTTATGCACCTACAATTTCTACTATCCAACAACGCGAATATGTAGAGAAAGGGGATAAAGAGGGAACAGAACGTACGTACGATGTGCTCACTCTTAACGACGACGCTATCAAGGAAGAAACAAAAATGGAAATGGTAGGAAATGAGAAATCGAAGTTACTGCCCACAGACGTAGGTATTGTTGTTAACGATTTCTTGACAGAATATTTTCCCAATATCATGGATTATAACTTTACGGCAAACGTAGAGAAACAGTTCGATGAAGTAGCGGAGGGAAATACCCAATGGGCAAGCATGATGAAAGATTTCTACGCAAAATTTCATCCATCGGTAGAGAGCACGTTGGCCATCAAAACAGAACATAAAGTAGGTGAAAGAATATTGGGTGAGGACCCCGCAACAGGAAAACCTATCTCGGTGAAAATTGGACGCTTTGGTCCGGTGGTACAAATAGGTTTGGCAGATGATGAAGAAAAGCCAAAGTTTGCGCAGATGAAGAAGGGTATGTCGATGGAGACTATCACTCTCGAAGAAGCTTTGGAACTATTTAAACTTCCCCGTACTTTGGGCGATTTCGAAGAAAAAACAGTCACAATAGGTACAGGACGTTTTGGACCTTATATCAATCATAATTCCAAGTTTGTATCTTTACCCAAAACAGTAGACCCGATGAAAATTACACTCGAAGAAGCTGTGGAACTAATAGAAGCTAAACGTGTGGCAGAAGCTCAAAAGCTTATTAAATCTTTTGAGGAAGAACCGGAGCTTGAAATATTAAACGGACGTTTTGGACCTTATATAGCTTATAAAAAGAAGAATTATAAAATATCCAAAGATGTTACTCCTCAAAATTTGGCTCTTTCTGATTGCTTAGAGATTATAAAATTGCAAGATGAGAAGCCGGCAACTCCTAAAAGAGGACGGTTTGCTGCAAAGAAAAAATAAAGAAAAATATTTTAATAAATATTGCTGTCCGATAAAATTCAGTAAAGATAAAAATGGCTCGACTACTTATTTTCAGTGGTCGAGCCGTTTTTTTTAATGTTTTCAAGCCTCCTTTAGTCGAACAGTGACGGTTGGTCAAGTATCTCTGAGGCAGCTTTAAGGATACTTCCCTATCCCTTTTAGGATAATTGAATAGGCTGTAAAAGTTAACATAGTGCATTAAGGATTATTCTTATCATTTTTTACTGCCTAATAATACTCCGGAACCGTCTTTTTAAATCGTCTAATATCTTAACTGCATTCATAATCTAGATTCATTTGTTAAGTTATTGTTGCTTACTTATTTGAAAATAGCGCAAATGTAAACAGCAAAATTGAATATGCAAATATTTTATAGATAAGGCGTAAGAAATGATATCAATATAACATTTATTTATGACAAAAAGTGTCTAAAAGAATATGATGTTTATCTGTCCTTCCCTTGTTATCGTTTCGGTAACAGTATTTTCCGTTTCAGTTGTTGATTTCTCCATTTCTGTAAGTTTATAGTCCTTATTGTTCTCTAACCTAATTATTTTTGTCACAAAAAGGAACAGAAATGAGAAAACTATTTTTGATATTTATCATGGGAGCATTGTTCTCTGCTTGCCAATCTTCGACCGAGAAGCAAAAGACAGAGGCACTTGCGGTGAAAGTCGCTATCGTAGAGCGCGCGACATTTGGTTCAGAACAAAATTACACATTTATTTCTCAACCGTATCGTTCAACCGACTTATCGTTTAGGGTAAATGGAGTTGTTCATCTCTTCGATGCGCAACCCGGCAAGTTTTATCGCAAAGGAGAGATTATTGCTCAGTTAGATCCGAGAGATTTTGTGCTTCGTAGAGAACGGGCAGAATCTATTTATAGTCAGGCTAAAGCTGAAATGGAACGTGTGGAGGTGTTGTATGATAAGAATAATCTTTCGGCTAGTGCTTACGAAAAAGCAAAAGCTGAATATACTTCGGCAAAAACAGCTTTTCAGACAGCTGTAAATGAACTTAACGACACACAATTAGTTGCTCCATTCAGTGGATACGTTGGTGAGAAATATATAGAGAAGCACCAAGATGTTAAGGCAACTCAGCCCATTGTTTCTTTTGAGGATTTAGAAAGTCTAAAGATAGATGCGTATGTGTCACAAAATATTGCCGTCGAAGCTCAATCACAAAAAGATGCGCGAATAGTGTTCGATGCGCTACCCAACAAAGAGTTCACGGTAGATATTGAACAGGTGTCTAAAAGTACAACATCCAATAACTTATCTTATTTGGTAACGGCAAAGCTTGCCAATCATAATGCGGAGTTACTGTCGGGTATGTCCAGGAAAATATATTTTAATGTAGAGAATAGTTCGAATAATGAATTAGTTTTGCCTCAATCCGCTATTTGTCATCGTCCTAAAATAGGTGATTATGTTTGGGTAATAGATTCAAAGAAGAACACAGTAGAGAGAAAAAATATAAAAGTGGGAAGAATTGTTGATAATGGAATGATAAGTATAGAAATTGGATTGAAAGAAGGTGAGATGGTGGCTCAGAGCGGGCATCGTTTTTTATCGAACGGTTGCAAGGTTCAATTGAATAATCACTAACTCGAAACAAAAATGAAATTGGTAAAATACTTTTTACAGAATAAGTCGGTAGTCATCTTGCTATTAGTCTTGGTACTTGTGGGTGGTTTGTTTTCGTATTTGAAAATGGGGAAACTAGAAGATGCTCCATTCACCATCAAGCAGGCTTTAGTTATAACACCTTATTCGGGAGCATCTGCGTCGGAAGTGCAAACGCAAGTGACGGATGTGTTAGAGGAGTCGATACAATCGCTTGGAGAATTGTATTATCTTAAGACGGAGAATCGTGCGGGAATGTCTAAGATTACGGTATATGTAAAGAAAGAGATTAGAGCCGATGAGATGCAGCAACTTTGGGATAAGCTTCGCCGTAAAGTTGCCGACGTACAAAATAGATTACCTGCCGGCGCATCGCCTTCGGTAGTGAAAGATGATTTTGGAGATGTACTTGGCGTGTTTTATTCTCTTACGGGCGAGGGATATTCTTATCGTGAATTGGAAGAGCAATCTAAAGTAATCAAAAATGATTTCTTGAAGGTAAAGGACGTTGCTAAAGTTGAATTGTTTGGTACACAAATTCCTACGATAGAGATTGTGGTAAGTCCTTCGGTAATGTCGCAAAGTGGAATTAGCACACGCGATATATCGCAAGCCTTCGAAACTCAAAACAAAGTGGTGGATGCTGGAGCAATAGAAACGGAAGAGAATCGGATTCGTATAGAATCTACAGGTAACTTTTATTCGTTGGATGAGATACGTAAGCTGACTATTGTGTCAAAAACAGGAGAAAGTGTCCGCCTCGAAGATATAGCGACTGTAAACGAAGGATACAAAACACCTACTTCCAGTATTATGCGTGTTAATGGTGAACCTGCTATCGGTATCGCCATTTCTACAGTGCCTACCGGTAATGTAGTTGATATGGCTGAATTAATAGCCGAAAGAGTGGAACATTTCTCGGAGAATATGTCCGAAGGCTTTGAGCTGACTCCCATCTACGACCAAGGTCGTGAATCGGCAGTGGCTAATGATGGTTTTATTCTCAATTTGATTATTTCGGTGATTACCGTAGTTGCTATTTTACTTTTCTTTATTGGATTAAAGAATGGAATATTGATAGGTAGCGGATTGGTATTTTCTATTTTTGCCACGTTCATGGTGATGTTAGCCAACAATATAGCTTTGCAACGAATGTCGTTAGCCGCTATTATTATTGCGATGGGAATGCTCGTCGACAATGCTATCGTGGTGTCCGACTCTATACTTATTAATATGCAAAAAGGAATGCGCAAGCGTGTGGCAATTATGCGTGCAACTTCTTCGACGGCTATGCCATTGCTTGCGGCAACCGTTATTGCTATTCTCACCTTTTTGCCTATTTATTTCTCGCCTCATATAACGGGAGAGCTGATGTCTTCTTTAGTGATTGTGATAGGTGTCTCGTTGATGTTTAGTTGGGTTTTTGCTCTTACTCAAACGCCCTTTTGTGTTCAAGAGTTTGTGCGCCGACCTCGTCCTAACGAAATAACAAGCGCACCTTTCAGTAGCAAAATATATATGCGTTTTAGAGTAATGCTAAAGTGGATTATTCATCGTAAGTACATGACTGTTGCGGCTATGGTTGTGCTATTGATAGTGTCGGCATGGAGTTTTAAGTTTATTCCAAAAGTATTTATACCCACACTCGATAAGCAATATTTTACTATTAATATGTGGTTGCCCGAAGGTACACGCATCGAAAAGACCGACGAAATAGTGCAAGAATTGTCTGATTACATCAGAAACTATCCGCAAACAGAAACAGTAACTACTTCGTCCGGACAAACGCCGCCTCGATATTATTTGGCAAACTCGTCATTTGGACCACAGTCTAACTATGCCAATATATTGGTGAAAGGTGTAGATTCAAAACAATCGCGCCAACTGCAAGCTATATTGAACGATTCGCTTAGTGTAAAATTCCCGGAGGCTTTCATCAAAGTTAATAAGTTTGATTTGAGTCCCTCGCCCGAAGCTCTTATAGAGGCTCGTTTCTTAGGTCCTGACGCGGCGGTATTAGATTCTCTTGTGGAAGTTGCTATCAATGTGATGAGGAAAAATCCTAAGACAGCAAATGTCCGTAACGAATGGGGTAATATGGCAATGCTTGTTAAGCCTGTTTACGATCCGGTGAAAGCCGGAGTATTAGGCATTTCGAAAGCAAGCATGATGGAATCCGTGAAATCTGTCAACGATGGGGTAACGGTGGGTATCTATCGAGATGAAGACAAGAAAGTTCCTATTTTGTTGAAATCGGAAACAAATGCGAGGATGGATATGAATGCGCTCGAAAATTTGTCTATTTGGAATGGCACAAAATCTGCTCCGCTCTCGCAAGTGACCGAACGAATAGAAACTACATGGGAACATCCGCGTATCAACACCTATAACCGTCAATTGTCAATGGCGGCAATGTGCGATGTCACAAGCGACGCAACGATGTCCGAAGTGCACAGTGAAATACGTGAAGAGATAGAATCTATAAAATTGCCGGACGGGTATTCTTTCTTTTGGGATTCCCAACACAAAGACCAAGGCGAGGCTTTAGTAGCACTTTTCAAGTTTTTCCCATTGGCGTTCTTGATGTTAGTATTGATATTGGTTGCTTTATTTGGTAATTTCAAAGAACCTATAATTATCATCTGTATTCTTCCGTTATCTCTCATTGGTGTTGCGGTAGGTTTATTGTTAACCGGTTTCAACTTTGGTTTCTTTCCTATTGCCGGTTGGTTAGGATTATTGGGAATGGTTATCAAAAACGTAATTGTGCTTATCGATGAAATTAATATTCAACGCAAAAGCGGAATGACGCCTTATTCTTCTATTATAGAAGCTACCGTGTCGCGTACTCGTCCCGTACTTATGGCTGCTACTACTACCATATTTGGAATGATACCCTTGCTTTTTGATATTGCTTTCGGAGGTATGGCAGCAACCATCATTTTTGGATTAACATTTGCCACGTTGCTAACTCTATTTGTTACGCCGGCTCTATATGCTATATTTTATAAAGTCAATTAATTATGAAAAAGATATTATTGTTTCTATTTGTTTGTTCTTTCTTTTTGGGGGCTAAGTCACAAGAAAGTGACCTACTTCACAAATATCGTCGGATGTCGTTGGATCATAATTATGATTTAAAGGCTGCTCAAAAGAGTATTTTGTCGAGCATGGAGTTAGAACAATCTGCGCGAGCCGATCAAAAAGCAAAACTATCGGCTGATGGTAGCTTTAACTATGTGGGTAATCCCACAAAGTTGTCGATAGAACTTCCCACATTAAGCTCTCCTCTCGATTTTGAAGGACGAAACATACAATATGGAGCTTCGGTTTCGCTTTTGCAACCTATTTATACAGGCGGACGAATATTAGAATCCATCCGTATGGCGGAACATAAGCAATCGTTTGCTGTTAATCAAAAAGAAGCGGTGCAATTGGCTGTTTGCTTTCAAACCGACATTCAATATTGGAATGCGGTAGCAAGAGCCGAAGTAACGGCAATAACCGAAGAATTTCGCAATTCGATAGCTTCACTCTCTACCATCATAAAAGAACGTGTTGAGGTGGGACTTATCGACCCGCAGGATTTATTGATGGCGGAAGTGAAACTCAACGAAGCTGAATACCAACTCTTGCAGGCTCAAAACAATTTTGAGATAGGGCGAATGGCATTAAATTCTCTGATAGGTGTAGAACTAACCACTCCAACAACGATAGATAATAATATTCCTTCGGAGATAAATATGAACTCAGTAACGAATACAGCTATACATCCCGAAATAAATATGGCTAAAGATAGAATTTCTATGCAAGAAAGCTCTCTGAAATTGAATGATTCTAAATATAAACCTCAGTTTTATGTAGGGGCTGACGGAGGTTACTCATCGCCCGGATATGATTTCAAATCAGATTTAAGTCCCAACTATTCGGTTTATGCTAAAGTATCTATTCCTATTTTTGAGTGGGGGAAGCGGAAGAACGAGAAAAGGGCTTATAAACATAGCATCGGCATGGCAACCGACAACTTAAAGAAGGTGGAGGAAGACGTGACGTTGGAGATTCAAACAGCACGCTTGAATTTGGAACAGGCTAGCCAAAGAGTGAAGTTAACTGATAATTCGCTTTCGAAAGCAAGCGAGAATGAACAAAAAGCAATTGAAAGATACAACGAGGGAAAAGTATCGATTGTGGATGTTATTGATGCGCAAGTTTATAAACAAACGGCACAGATTAATTTTGTTCAAGCTAAACTCTCGATGCAAAATAGTTATTCCGATTTACTTAGAGTATTGAATGCGTATAACTTACAATAAATAGATTATCTTTGTGGTCAAACAATTGTTTCTGAAATGAAGAATGCTAAACAAAATAGATTATCTTACGCAGCAACCTTTTCGCTGTTGGGTATTGTTGCTTATTTTCTGACAGCAAGTTTAGCTAATCTGCCATTGGAAATTGATAATATGCTTTCTTATTTGTGCGGGTCTTTGTTTTTTATAGTTGCGCTTAATATTATTGGGTTCTCGGTTATTAAATTCAGCAATTGGATTGGAATGTATATGACGCAGCGATGGAAAATGATTCTATTGTATGCTTGTATGGCTACATTTCTGTTGCTGCTTAACTATGGATTGCTGATAGCAGCCAAAATGATAGCAGGAATAAATGAGCCTTATCTTTTCCCTAATGGGGGGAAACGTATTATTATTCTAGTGTGGCTTGTGGAATTGATTGTGATGGGACTGATGATAGTTAATCGTTCGGTTGTGCATGCTATGACAATTCAAAAAGAAGCTGCTCGGCTTCGGGAAGAAAACAATAAGGCTCGTTACGTAGCCTTGCAAAATCAATTGAATCCTCATTTCTTGTTCAACAGTCTCAATACGTTGATTTCGGAAATTGAGTATGACCCCAAGAATGCTGTTCTGTTTACTCGCAATCTTTCGGATGCTTATAGGTATGTGTTGCAAACTCAAAATAAGTCGTTAGTGACGTTGCGCGAAGAACTAGAGTTTATGCAATCCTATATCTTTTTGCATCGAGTAAGATTGGGGAACTATATAAATGTTGAATGCCAAATCTCCGAAAACTATCTTGATGCTCAACTTCCGCCGCTTACATTGCAACTATTGGTGGAGAATGTGATTAAACACAATACTATAACTGCGTCTAAGCCGATGGAGATATCGATTGCTATTACTGATTCTACTTTAGTGGTAAGCAATTCGGTGAATTACAAAAAGAGTGCAGATACAACGGGAACCGGATTACAGAATTTATCTAATCGTTGTCTTTTGATGTTGGGAAAGGATTTATCCATCGTTAAGGACGATAAACTATTTACCGTTAAAATACCTTTGCTTTATGAATAATGTTTCGGCTGTAATCATTGAAGATGAGATACCTGCTGCACGCCTTTTACATTCCATGGTAAAACGTTTGCGTCCCGATTGGCAATTGACTATTTTGCCGGGGAATATCGAGGAGGCTGTTAAATGGTTTGACGAGCATTCTCATCCCGATGTTATCTTTCTCGATATTCAATTGTCTGATGGAAACTCGTTTGATTTTGTTGCGGAAGCTAAACCTTCGTCCACTATCATATTTACAACAGCCTACGATGAATATGCTATACGAGCATTTAGTGTCAATAGTATCGACTATATCTTGAAGCCTGTTGACGAAGAGAGGTTGAAGGAAGCAATTGGTAAATACGAAGCTTCTTTGGGAAGAACCTCGATGCCGGTTAAAGAGTATTTAGACAATATTATAGAAAGCCTTTCGAAACCTATTGACAAACGCTATCGCACACGATTCTTGATTTCGGGTACAGATAAGTTTACCACTCTTCAAGTGTCTGATATTGCTTATTTTTATTCCGAAAACCGTATTACCACAGCTGTATGCTATAATGGGAAAGAACAGTTTATTGATTTATCACTCGACAAGCTGTCGGAGCAACTCGATTCGGATAAGTTCTTCAGAGCCAACCGACAATTTATCATAGGCATTGATTCGATAAAAAAAATAGAGCCTTATTTCAACAACAAAGTAGTGGTGTTGGTTACTCCCGTCTCGAAAGAAAAGATATTAGTCAGCCGAGAAAAAATAACCTCCTTTAAAATGTGGTTAAACTATTAGTTGCCGATACATATAAGGTGTATGCTGAACTATTCTTCTTCTTTATGCTTTTTGATAGGCTTATAAGGTAGCATAAACCAAAATTCAGAACCTGCGCTTTCTATGGACTTTATGCCAATTCTTCCGTGCATCTTTCGAATGATAGTTTGATAGATAGACAATCCTAAACCTGCGCCTTGAGCAAAACTGTTTAACTTAACCAAGCGTCTAAATACTTTCATTAAAATATTACTGAAGACTTTTGAAATAATACTGAAGACTTTTGAAATAATACAGAAGTTTTTTTGAACCAACGGCATGATAGAAAAAAGGGTTCTTTTTATTGTAAACAGAAAGAGGTCGGGAACTGTAAACTGTTCCCGACCTCTCAATTATAAAAGGATTTCTCTAAAAGATTAGTCTTTTTGTTCTACTCCCCATTGTTGTTTAGCCAAACGCTTGTAGTTGTTATATCTCCATTTAGCGTTGTCTTCTGCAGCTTGGAATAGTTCGTCTGCTTCGGCAGGATATTGTTTCATTACCGATGAATAACGAACTTCACCTTTCAAGAAGTTTTTGAAATCTTCCCATACCGGTTCTTTAGAATCGAGTGTAAACGGATTTTTATCTTCAGCTTCCAAAGAAGGATTGTAACGCCATAAGTGCCAATAACCACAAGCTACTGCTGCGGCTTCTTCGGCTTGAGCTTTTCCCATACCGGCTTTCAATCCGTGATTGATACAAGGAGCGTAAGCGATAATAATGGATGGTCCATCGTAAGCTTCGGCTTCGCGAATAGCCTTCAAGGTTTGAGCTTGGTCGGCTCCCATTGCTATTTGTGCACAATAGACATATCCGTAAGTAGATGCAATTAGACCAAGGTCTTTCTTGCGTACTCTTTTACCTGCTGCTGCAAATTTTGCAATTGCTCCTACTGGAGTTGCTTTAGATGCTTGACCACCGGTATTAGAATATACTTCGGTATCGAGTACTAAGATGTTCACATTTTTACCGGATGCAAGTACGTGGTCAAGACCACCAAAGCCGATATCGTAAGAAGCACCATCGCCACCGATAATCCATTGACTACGTTTGATAAGATACTGATTCAACGAAGCTATTTGTTTGCAAGTGTCGCAAGAGCAAGCCTCTACCATTGGAATAATCTTCTCTGCCAATTCTTTAGTCTTGTCTGCGTCTTCTTTGTTCTCCATCCATTCGCGGAACAGACCTTTGAGTTCGTCGGAGCAGCAAGTACAAGATTGAGCTTCTGTCATCAACTTATCGAGACGTAAACGCATCTTTTCGTTAGCGAGTTCCATACCGAAACCAAACTCACAGAAATCTTCGAAAAGTGAATTAGCCCATGCAGGACCTTGACCCTTTTCGTTGGTAGTGTAAGGAGTAGCAGGTACTGAGCCGGAGTAAATAGATGAGCAACCTGTTGCATTGGAAACCATTTGACGGTCACCGAATAGTTGAGAAATAAGCTTCACGTAAGGAGTTTCACCGCAACCTGAACAAGCGCCGGAGAATTCAAATAAAGGTGTAGCGAACTGTGAATTTTTCACATTCGACTTGATGTCTATCAAGTGCTGTTTAGTCTTCACGCTCTTGCTGCAATATTCCCAATTCTTAGCTTGTGGAAGTTGACTTTCGAGATGTTTCATTACTAAAGCCTTACCACCCTTTTTAGGATTACCCGGACATACATCGGCACAGTTACCACAACCCAAGCAATCTAATACGTCTACCTGAATACGGAAGGTCATACCGTCGAATGCTTTGCCTACTGCTTTGAGTGTCTCAAAGTCTGCTCCCTTTTGTTCTGCTTCGTCTAATACGAACGGACGAATAGAAGCGTGAGGACAAACGTATGCACATTTGTTACATTGAATACAGTTTTCCGGGTCCCATTCAGGAACGAAAGCAGCTACACCGCGTTTTTCGTATTTAGCAGTTCCTTGTTCCCAAGTTCCGTCTTCGATACCTTTGAATGCAGATACTTTTAATAAGTCACCGTTTTGTGCATTGATAGGACGAACTACTTCGTTGATAAATGCAGGGTCGTTATTTTGTGCGGCAGCTTCATCGCTTAAGTTAGCCCAATCAGCATCGATAGTCAATTGTTGATATTCACCTCCACGGTCAACAGCAGCGTTGTTCTTATCTACTACGTCTTGTCCCTTCTTGCCGTAAGATTTCACAATGAATTTCTTCATTTGCTCAACAGCCAATTCTACCGGAATTACTCCTGTAATACGGAAGAAAGCAGATTGAAGGATTGTATTGGTACGGTTACCCAAACCAATTTCTTGTGCAATTTGAGTAGCGTTGATATAATAAACCGTGATATTCTTTTGAGCGAAATAACGTTTCACGTTGTTCGGAAGATTCTTTGCAAGTTCTTCTGCGTTCCAAATAGTATTCAACAAGAAAGTTCCGTTTGGACGAAGACCGCGAATAACGTCGTACATTCTCAAGTAAGCTTGTACGTGGCAAGCTACAAAGTTTGGAGTATTTACCAAATAGGTAGAACGGATAGGAGTGTCACCAAAACGTAGGTGAGAACAAGTAAAGCCGCCCGATTTCTTAGAGTCGTAAGAGAAGTAAGCTTGACAATGCTTATTAGTGTTGTCACCGATAATTTTCACCGAGTTTTTGTTTGCGCCTACTGTACCGTCTGCTCCTAAACCGTAGAACTTAGCTTCGAACATACCTTCGCCGCCTAATGCGATTTCTTCTTTGATAGGAAGAGAAGTAAAGGTTACGTCATCTTCTATGCCAATAGTAAATTGATTCTTTGGCATTGGTAAAGAAAGATTCTCATATACCGAAAGAATTTGTGCCGGAGTAGTGTCTTTAGAACCTAAACCGTAACGACCGCCTACAATAACAGGAGCGTCTTTTGCACCATAGAAACAATCTTTTACGTCTAAATATAATGGTTCGCCATTAGCTCCCGGTTCCTTTGTTCTGTCTAATACAGCAATTCGTTTAGCTGTCTTTGGCACCGCTGCAAGGAAATGCTTAGCAGAGAACGGACGATATAAATGAACAGCAACTAATCCTACTTTTTCGCCGTTAGCAATCAAATGGTCGATGGCTTCGCGAGCAGCTTCTGTTACTGAACCCATAGCGATAACAACGCGTTCTGCATCGTCAGAGCCATAGTAATCGAACAAACCGTATTTGCGTCCGGTGATAGCGGACAATTCTTTCATATACTCTTCAACGATAGCAGGCACTGCATCGTAATATGAGTTGGATGATTCTCTATGTTGGAAGAAAGCGTCAGGATTCTCTGCCATACCGCGAGCCACCGGCTTTTGTGGATTCAATGCACGTCCACGGAATTCTGCTAATGCTTTTTGGTCAATTAACGGAGCAAGGTCGTCGTTCTCTAACATTTCTATTTTCTGTATTTCATGAGAAGTACGGAAACCATCGAAGAAGTTAACGAAAGGTACGCGAGATTTGATAGTTGCTAAGTGAGCTACACCTGCTAAGTCCATCACTTCTTGTACCGAACCTTCTGCCAACATCGCAAATCCTGTTTGACGGCAAGACATAACGTCTTGATGGTCGCCAAAAATACAAAGTGCGTGAGAAGCTAAGGTACGAGCTGATACATGGAATACGCATGGTAGCAATTCTCCTGCAATCTTGTACATATTCGGAATCATCAATAATAAACCTTGAGAGGCAGTGTAAGTACTAGTTAAAGCACCGGCCTGAAGAGAACCGTGCAATGCACCTGCAGCTCCACCTTCCGATTGCATTTCTTGTACCAATACTGTTTCGCCAAAGATGTTTTTGCGTCCTGCGGCTGCCCATTCGTCTACGTATTCTGCCATAGTCGACGATGGAGTGATAGGATAAATCGCAGCTACTTCGGAAAACATATACGAGATATGTGCCGCAGCTTGATTACCATCACAAGTAATAAATTTCTTTTGTTTAGTCATAATTGATAATGTATATTAAGTAAAATTTTAAATCATAGTCTAGTACAAGAAACCAAATAACCAAAGCGGAATTTGATTGCCGTGACCTATCTCCGCTGTGTGCATAGCGTAATAGACATCTTTGTTGTTCTTTGCTTTGCAGCCATCCGCACATATTCTAAAAGGAAGTTTTTCGTCCACTAAAAAAGAAGTTCCTTTGTCTCCTTTATTGAGCTTATGGTCTTTGTAGAGTACATTAAAAAAGAAAGTATCCAACACCGCCTGCTCCTCTACTTTCACCGGATAGATGGAATACATTAGATTGGTGTTGTGTAGCAATATCTTTGAAGGTTTCTTGGGGAACTCTTCATCTTGCGGATATATCATATTAATAAGGCGTGCGTCTGCCAGATATTTGATATAGTTCATTACCGTGGCTCGTGAGGTTTGAATATCGGTGGCTAACTGACTTACGTTGGGAGCTACCGGACCGTCTACCGCTAATAGGTAAAGCAATTTTTTTATCTTCGACAGGTATTTTAATTCTATTTGTTTGATGAGCAAAATATCGACTTCCACCATCATGTTCATGGTCTTTAACAAATTCTCCGAGAAGTTTCGCTTCTCTAAAAAGAATGGATAAAATCCATGATGAAGATAGTCTTGAAAATAGTCTAGTGGTCTTACTTTGGAAAGTACCGTACGGGCTATTTGCTCATGATTATTGATAATTTCTTGCAGCGTATAGGCAGGAAAATGATTGTCGCTTTGCAAATTAAGGAACTCACGGAACGAGAAACCCCTTAGATTGTATGATTTCACAATGCCCGACAGCTCAATATTCTCTTCTTTCAGTCGCATCACCGACGAACCGGTAAACACAATCTTTAAGTTGGGGAAACGATCGTAGCACATTCTCAGTTCACGACTCCAATCAGTATGCTTAAACACTTGGTCGATAAGCAATACTTTGCCTCCGTTCTTCTGAAACTCATAAGCGAAGTCTACAATTGAATGTCCCGAAAAGTAGAAGTTGTTCATGTTGATAAACAAACAAGAGCGATCGGTACCAAACTTTTCTTTGGCATATTGAAGTAAAAAGGTTGTTTTACCTACTCCACGTGTTCCCTTAATGCCAATTAGGCGATCGTTCCAATTAATCTCATCCATCAAATCACGACGGACGGGAGCATTGGTATGTTCGACAAGGTAGCTGTGCGTTCTATAAAATGCTTCCATTAGGCTTCGTTGTAATTGGGTACAAAGATAATGCTATTTCTCGTAATTGCAACGTAGAGATAGCAAAATATTAAATAGTTTAGCATAACAACATTTAAAACAACATGAATTGATTTGCTCAATCTGATTCAAAGAATTACATTTGCATAAATATGTGTAAGCTATACTTGTTTAATCCCGAGTCCGATCTTGCTTTAGGCAATGGTAATGAGAACTACGATCCACCCGCTTCTGCGCTAAAGATGGCGGAAGACCTTGCGTTGCTTCCTGCTTGGTATGCAGATAAGGGTTCAAAAGTACTAATTCCAACTGCTCACGAAAGTTATTTTTACGAATTGAAAGAACGGGGATTCCTGCAAGATATATTTCCAAGCACTCATTCTTCTTTTTCTCGCGATGAACTTTCACAAATATCTCCTTGGGGATGGAATCCGCGATTAATCAAACAATTGGGTCTGCTTGGCATCTCTTCGAGTCTTTTGCCCAACGAGGAGGAGATGAACAAAATAAGGGAACTTTCTCGCCGTTCGTTAGCAGTGAAGCTATTAAAAGAACTCAATGAACAAGGCGAATATTGTGGCACTTCAATAGAACTACGAACGGAACAGGAAGTAGAAGAGTTCGTTACTTCTCAAGAGGAATGCGTGCTCAAAGCTCCATGGTCGGGGAGTGGAAAGGGCTTGTTTTGGTGCAGAGGCGAATATACTTATTTTATCAATCGATGGAGTAAGAGAATACTCAAAGCTCAGGGGGGTATCGTTGGTGAACCTTTATATAATAAGGTGAAAGATTTCGCAATGGAGTTTAGAGCTGATGGCAAGGGGGAGATTTATTTTATAGGCTATTCGTTGTTCGAAACGGACTCACATGGCACTTATAAGGGAAATATATTAGCTTCGGACAAAGAGATAGAAAACCGACTTTCTACCTATGTGTCGCAAGAACAATTGCATAAGCTCAAAGTTAAACTTGTTGATAAACTATCTGCTTTGTTAGGTGCAACTTATCAAGGATATTTAGGGGTAGACATGATGCTATGCGAATGCAAAACAACACCGAAACTGCGCATTCATCCTTGTGTGGAGATTAACTTACGAATGAATATGGGGATAGTAGCTCATAATATCTATGAACGATATGGACGAACCGGACGATTTGTGATAGATTACTTTCCCAATCCTGCCGATTTGCTGAAAGACCATCAAGAGCGTATGCAATCTTCGTCTCTCACAGGCGGCTATCTGTCGCTTACGGCAGTGAACGAAAATACGAATTACAGAGCTTCTATTTACTAATTCTCTATTTGCAACGCTTTACTTTCGTTTCCATAACGATCGGATGCAGTGATAGCGAAATAGGTTTTCTGTTCCCACTGATAACGGCAAGTATAGGTATAATTATTATTTGATATTCTCGTCTCTACAATATTCTCCGCTCTATCGGTGTCTACGGGGTAGCTGTCGGATGCATACACCGTATAGTAGGGCGCAATGCGTAAATCATTGTCCGTAGAAGGTTTCCAAGAGAGAAAAATACTTTCTCCTCGATCTATTTTTATAGGAGAGGTGGGAGAAGTAGGCGGTACTTTGTCTAACCAAGTGAAGGCAGGAAGTAAAGCGGGATAAGCATAAAAGTTTGTCGTTAGTTCATCGGTGAGGCGTTTAATGTTTGCTTGAATAAAACCGGCACGATAATAAGCTTGTCCGGCAAGCTGAGTGCTGCGAGTAAAGTATATTTGTCGTTGAATTTCATCTAGCGACCAATCTTTCTCTTTAGGGTCAAGAAAATAGATACCTAATCCCGGTACAACGTAGCGTCCATAGCTTTTTTCTTTCCAATCTAACGCAAAGGGGAAGAAGTTGTTTCCGCTAAAATACATCATTGGGAAAAGCATATCTTGAATGCCTTCGCGCAACCAAGCTTGTGCATTTTGATAAACAGTATAGTAAGCGTTCCAACCGTGAGAGGAATAACGGAAAGTATCGCTAAACTTTCCGAGTGGCGAAGAACTGACTTTTACCCAAGGCTTCAACGCTTTCACCTCGTTATAGAGTGTTCTTACAATAACAGTTATATTGTTTCTTCTCCATGTAGAGAGCGATTCTCCACGAGAATAGCTGCGATAAGTAGCTTCATCGGGGAAGTTCTCGGGATGGTCGGGATAGCGAATATAATCGAAATGTATCCCATCTACATCGTAACGCGAAACTACCTCGTTGACTAATGAAGCCAAATAAGTCTTTACTTCGGGTTGACCGGGATTGAGATACCATTCTTGCTGATATAGCTTACAAAGTAAAGGATTTCGGCGAGGAAGAGACGAACTACCCAACGACTGTACGTGCTTTTGTGTGCCGATGGGAATAGTTACCATCCATGCATGAATCTCCATACCTCGTTTGTGACACTCTTCAATGGCAAAAGCTAAAGGATCGTAAGTAGGAGTAAGTGCGGACTTGCCCGTTATTGTTTCGTTAAAAGGCTCTATTTTTGAAGGATAAATGACATCTCCCCGCAAACGTGTCTGAAATAAAATAGTATTGAAATTAGCAGCTTTTAGTTCGTCGAGTAGACGACAAAGTTCTATTTGCTGACGTTTCTGTGCTCTCAATCCTCCGGCATGTATCGAAGGCCAATCCAAACCATAAATGGTAGTAAGCCATGCAGCACGTACTTCGTGCTTAGGATAAATAGTAACAGCAGGCAGGTATATGAACCAAAGAAGAAGTATTATTGTTGTATATTTGCGCATTAACTTTGTCTTTTTTTAACGGCACAAAGATAGGCGATTCCGTGAATAATTGATACATTTGTCCCGATTAATATAATCAATAGTACATGAATATGAAAAAAAAGATTAAGAAATCTACTTGGCTCACTTTGGCATTATTTCTTTATGTCACGGTGATGGCAATCTACTTAATACCTCGCAATCACGAAATAGATACTACCGAAAAGATAATTACCGTCAGCGCATCTTACGTTGTGGTATTGATGCTTTGGGTAGTACTTCGTAAAAAAGAAAAGATAGCGGAAGAAATTAAATACAAACAAGAACAAGAAAAGGAGGACAAAAAATGAAAAAAATGTTGATTTGCATGGCACTTTTACTTTGTGCTGTTGGTGCTAATGCACAATTTGAGAAAAATAAATGGGTGGTAGCTCCGGCGGTAACAGGGTTAAATTTATCGTACGACGGACAGCAGAAAACACGTTTCGGATTTGGAGTAAATGCCGGAGCTTTCTTGGCAAACAATGTAGCTTTACTAATTGACCTCGAAGGTGATTATGGAAAGAACATGAAAGCTACCACAGCTTTAGGAGTAGGTGGAAGATATTACATGGAAAAGATGGGACTCTTTTTTGGACTCGGACTTAAGTACAAACATTTTGCTTTTGAAGAATGGAAAGACAATGATTTCGGGATGGGTGCGGAAATAGGTTATGCCTTTTTCTTGAGCCGAACAGTGACCATTGAACCTTCTGTTTACTACGACCAAAGTTTCACTAATCATAAAGACTATAGTAAGGTTGGACTTAAACTTGGTTTTGGTTTTTATTTCTAAAGAAAACTCAACGAAACAATTGATATTTCCCGATAACTATTTGTTAGTTATTTGAACATTTTTACATAAAAGTGTTTTATTTAATGCGTTAAAAGCGATGAAATATAATTAAATTCATAGCTTTGCAGGATATTTATGATAAACTATATACAATAACATGGCTAAAATAACTAAAGAAGCGGCTTTGCTTTACCATTCACAAGGAAAGCCGGGAAAGATAGAGGTTGTTCCCACTAAACCTTATAGTACGCAAACTGATTTATCGCTTGCTTATTCTCCGGGTGTGGCAGAACCTTGCTTAGAAATTGAGAAAAATCCACAAGACGCATACAAATATACAGCAAAAGGAAATTTGGTGGCAGTAATCTCTAACGGTACTGCTGTGTTGGGATTAGGAGATATTGGCGCGCTAAGTGGCAAACCGGTAATGGAAGGCAAAGGATTGCTATTTAAAATCTATGCCGGAATAGATGTGTTCGATATAGAGGTAGACGAAAAAGACCCCGAAAAGTTTATCGCCGCAGTGAAAGCGATTGCTCCTACTTTTGGAGGTATCAATTTGGAAGATATCAAAGCTCCCGAATGTTTCGAGATTGAGCGTCGATTAAAAGAGGAATTAGATATTCCTGTGATGCACGACGACCAACACGGCACGGCTATCATCTCTTCGGCGGGTTTACTAAACGCATTGTTAGTAGCAGGCAAAAAAATTGAGGATGTTAAGATTGTAGTCAACGGAGCAGGTGCTTCGGCTAGCTCTTGTACGAAGTTATATATGTCGTTAGGTGCTCGCAAAGAAAATATTGTGATGGTAGATAGCAAAGGGGTTATCTCCACTTCGCGCACCGACCTTAGCGAGTCGAAGAAGTTCTTTGCTACCAATCGCACTGATATTCATACTTTAGCTGAAGCTATCAAAGGAGCGGATGTGTTCTTAGGTTTATCCAGAGGCAATGTGTTGAGTCAAGATATGGTTCGCAGTATGGCTAAATCGCCTATTGTATTTGCGCTAGCCAATCCTACACCTGAAATCACTTATGAAGACGCAATGTCTTCTCGTCCTGACGTGTTGATGTCTACCGGACGCTCTGATTATCCTAACCAAATCAACAATGTTATCGGTTTCCCTTATATCTTTCGTGGAGCACTCGATACACAAGCTAGTGCCATTAATGAAGAAATGAAACTTGCCGCGGTGCACGCTATTGCCAACTTGGCTAAAACGCCGGTGCCCGATGTGGTGAACGAAGCTTATAAGGTGAATAACTTTACCTTTGGTCCGGAATATTTTATTCCTAAACCCGTAGATCCTCGCTTGATTACGGAAGTTTCTATGGCTGTGGCTAAAGCAGCAATGGATTCGGGCGTGGCTCGCAAGAATATTGAAGATTGGGATGCTTACCGTATACGTTTACGCGAATTGATGGGTTATGAGTCCAAACTTACTCGTCAGCTTTACGATACTGCTCGTTGCAATCCTCAGCGTGTTGTATTTGCCGAAGGCGGTCACCCTAATATGTTGAAAGCAGCAGTAGAAGCTAAAAGTGAAGGTATCTGTCATCCTATTTTATTAGGTAATGACGAACGTATTCATAAGCTGGCTAAAGAGTTCGATTTAAGTCTCGATGGCATCGAAATAGTAAATCTTCGTCACGATTGTGAAGCTGAGCGTCGCGAACGTTATGCGCATATTCTTGCCGATAAGCGTTCTCGTGAAGGTGCAACTTACGAAGAAGCCAATGATAAGATGTTTGAACGCAATTATTTTGGAATGATGATGGTAGAGACCGGAGATGCAGACGCATTTATCACAGGTTTATATACCAAATATTCCAATACTATTAAGGTCGCCAAAGAAGTTATTGGCATCCGTCCGGAATATAATCATTTCGGTACTATGCACATACTCAACTCTAAGAAAGGAACTTACTTCTTGGCCGATACTTTAATTAATCGTCATCCGGATACAGATACATTGACAGACATAGCTAAACTTGCCGACCAAACCGTGCGCTTCTTTAATCATACTCCGGTGATAGCAATGGTATCGTATTCCAACTTTGGTTCCGATACCGCAGGCAGTCCGTTGAAAGTGCATGAAGCAGTAGCAACTATGCAAAAGAACTTCCCCGATATGGCAATAGATGGCGAGATGCAAGTTAACTTTGCGATGAATCGTGAATTGCGTGACATTAAATATCCGTTTACTCGCTTGGCAGGAAAAGAGGTGAATACACTTATCTTTCCTAATTTGAGTTCTGCGAATTCGGGCTATAAACTTATCCAATCGATGTGCGATACTGAATTGATAGGACCGATACAAATGGGATTGAATAAGCCTATTCACTTCACCGATATTGAAAGCTCGGTGCGCGATATCGTTAATATTACCGCAGTAGCCGTGATAGACGCTATCGTAGATAAAAAGAAGAAAACTTGTTAGTTTCCTCGTTATGAAGAAGCCTTTAGCTAAATCGCAGATAGTTTGTCTGTTCCTTCTTTGGATAGCACTCTGCTATATTGTGATTGTAAAGACAGAGAGAATCGATGGTCCCGTCATCCTTTCTCTTCTCATTTCGGGAGGGCTGGTAATTGTGCCTTTATACAAAGTTTTTAAGAAGAAAAAATAGAAGATATTTAGCTATTGATTACTTAGCAACATAAAAAGACAGCATTTGAGGCAAAACTCAGATGCTGTCTTCTTATATTAATAGTGTTTTTCGTAAGGCTTACTGTACCATCACTTTAGAGACGATAGTTCCTACTTTTACAAAATAGATTCCTTTGTTCAATGGAACTTCTGTTTC
>JAVVPX010000025.1:0-26617 GCA_036655555.1 Bacteroidaceae bacterium
CCGAAAAAGCTCAGTATAGAAATCTTATTTGAGTTCATATTAGTATATAAGTTTAGTTATTGTTTAGAAGTTTAAGTTAAATCCAAAAGTTACAGAAGCAGGTATAGGATATAATGCGCCTGAATCTACACCCGATTGAAGTGGCGAACCTCCTACTTCAGGAGTCCATCCATTAAAAGAAGATAGAGTTACGAGGTTTTGAGCATTAACATACACTCTTAGCTTATTGATAAAAACATGTTGCATCCACTCTTTAGGAAATGTATATCCTAATTGAAGTGTACGCAAGCGAATATAAGAACCGGACTCTACAAAGAAATCAGAGTTCAGCATATTGTCCGGACGTTGATTACTAAGTATCGGATAAGTATTAGACGTACCCTCACCGTGCCAACGATGTTTCCATCCTTCAAGGAAATTAAATTGATTAAAGTTATAAGGAGTTTTCTTGCTGTTAAACAATTCGTTACCTGCCACGCCTGCAAGTTCTACTCCAAGGTCAAAACCTTTATAATTTACCTTTGCGTCTATCCCATAAGTTACCGGAGCTAAATAAGAACCGAGAATGGTTCTATCCTTTTCACTGATTGTTCCGTTACCGTCTACGTCTTTAAAACGTAAATCTCCTACTTTAGCATTTGGCTGCATCTTTTTACCCTCAGCATTGACGTAAGCATTTACTTCTGCTTGCGATTGAAACACTCCCGCCGTCTTGTATCCATAAAAAGAAGCGATAGTCTCACCCACTTTTGTGATGCACGGTCCATCAAACTTCTCGCTGCCATCTCCTAAAGAAATCACTTTATTTTTAGTATAAGTTAAGTTTGCTCCTACCATATAGTTCCAATCGCCACGAGTATCGTTCCAACCCAAAGACAATTCGAAGCCTCGATTGCGCATACTGCCGGCGTTAGTTTTCATGAAGCCTTGTCCCACAGCAGCAGGCACGGGTACGGTTGCCAAGAAGTCTTTTGTTACCCGATTAAAGAAAGTAAATTCCGATGATAACCGTGCGCCAAAATATTGTCCCTCAAATCCTATTTCTGTTCCTTCCATTTTTTCCCAAGTAAGGCGAGAATCTGCCATGCCGGTTATACTTGGCAAAGTAATTAACGAATTACCAATAACACCAATTTGACCATTTGGACTTATAAACTGGTAATAATCGTAACGTCCACTTGAACGGTCGCTACCAAGTTTGCCCCAACTTCCTTTAAGTTTAAGATAATCGATGCGAGGAAGCCATTCTTTCATAAACTTTTCTTCGCTTACAATCCAACCTAAGCCTACGGATGGAAATGTTCCCCAACGATTGTCTTTAGCAAACTTCGATGAACCGTCTCGACGAAGCGTAGCTGCTACTATATAACGGTCTTTATAAGAGTAGTTCACTCGTCCAAAGTACGAAAGTTGAGATTCCTCGGAATAATTATCTCCATTGGTAGCTGTAGTTACCTTACCTTGCGTGAGCATCTGAAATTCATCAGGTAAGTTAGTCTGTCGTCCTGCTAAATTGATAGAATCCCTTGCGGCATTAAAACCTTCGCTCGACTGATAATTGGAAGTAAATCCTAACATTACCTTAAAGCGATGGTCGCCTCGCTTATCATCCCAAGTTAAAGTATGGTCTTGTTGAAAAGTACGAAACTCATCTGTATTGCGGCTTAAGTAAGAATTTGGTTGCTCAAAGTTAGCATCGTAACGAAATTGCTCCTTATAGAGTTTATTGCTGTTAATACCTAAATCGACATAACCACCAAAGTGATAAGTGAGCTTCTTGCAAAAAAGAATATCCGCAAAGATATTGCCCATCATACGCACCCCATGAGATTTATTATCGTACTTCCCGGTTCTTGACAAAGCAACCGGATTATTAATACGTGCCTGTACCATTCTATTGGGCATCATGTACGAACCATCTTCATTGAGTGGAGCATAAGTAGGCATCGCCCGCACAGCTGAAGTCAAGATGTCGCCGTAACCCATGAAAGAGTTTGCATCTTTGCTCCAATAGCTCAGAGCTACATTCCCTCCTATTTTTGCCCATTTATTAAAAGCATAATCGCTACTTAGTCGAGCTGTGTAGCGTTCGTAGTTATCGTACTTTACCACACCATCTTGATTGAAATAACCTAAAGAGAAAAACGAATGACTTTTGTCGGTTGCCGACGAAGCACTGATAGATTGGCTGGTTATCATCGCCACTCGTGTCACTTTATCTATCCAATCGGTTCCTTTTCCTTTTATTTGTGGCGAAAATGTACCAAACTCCGGACCTACATTCGCATTAGGATTGGCAGCCAAAAGGTCGTTTTTTGAATTAGTCAGCAACTCGTTGTACCATTCGGTGAACTGATTACCATTGGCAAGCTTCACTCTATCGCCTTTCATCACCGTTTGAAATCCCGTATAACTATCTATATTGAATAATACCTTTCCCTTGCTACCTTGTTTAGTAGTGATAATAATAATTCCGTTTGCTCCCTTCACGCCAAACATAGCTAAAGAAGAAGCATCTTTGAGCACTTCTATCGAAGCGATGTCGCTGCTATTTACGAAGTCGATGTTATCGGTAAACATTCCATCTACTATGTAGTATGGATTAGAGTTCCCCATCGACCCTACCCCACGAATAGTTATGGATGGCGACGAACCTGCCGCACCGGAAGTAGTGATATTCATTCCCGCCACCTTACCTTGCAGAGCAGCCATGGGCGAAGAGGAAGGAGTGGATATTAATTCATCGCCTTTGAGGGAAACAATAGAACCTGTCAAATCTCGTTTACGAGTAGTACCATAGCCTACCACAATCACTTCATCAAGAGTTTTGGCATCGGTCTTCATCGTTACGTTTATTGCCGATCGTCCTCCCACTTTGACTACTTGCGTCTGCATACCAACAAACGAATATATCAATTCCGCATCAATAGGTACAGAGATTGAATAATATCCGTCTAAGTTAGTAATGCTTCCGTGCGAAACTCCTCTTTGTACAATATTAGCCCCTATAATAGGTTCGTTCAATTCTCCGTCCATCACCATTCCTGTGACGGTAATGTTAGTTTGGGCATGAACTATCCCTGCGATAAGCAACAAGAATAGTAACAGTGATTTCTTCATAAGTTGAGTTATTTAGTTTGTATAAACAACAAAACAAGCAGCTCTTGGTTCAAGACTTTTTTATAAGTGGCATCAACCATCAACTTATTTTATTACCTTTGCCACCACAATCACATAAACAACAGACTAATGACTACAAAAAGTATACGATTTATACTTCCTTTACTCTTCTTTTGTTTACCCCTACATTCACAATTTGAGAAAGGACTGAACTATAAAATAGAGACCGGAATTAACTTTGGCACCGGAGAGCATACTCCTTTTTGGCTTACTGCCAACAAGCAAGGCTTATCTTCTGTACAAAAAAACAATGCCTATCTGCGAGCCGGAATCTATCGTCCGATGGAAAAAGACAAACGCTTCTCTTACGCTTATGGTTTAGATATGGTGGGAGCTTACCGCTTCCCGGCAAGTTTTATCCAACAAGCTTACGTCGACTTTAAGTATCGTTTTTTAGAACTAAGCCTAGGTAGTAAAGAAAGATACGGCGAGCTGAAAAACAATCAGCTAAGCAGTGGCGGACTTACTTTCTCTACTAATTCTCGTCCTATTCCTCAAGCAAGGATTAGCATCGAAGATTACGTAATTATACCGGGAACCAAAAAGTTGTTTGCTCTCAAAGGACATCTTGCTTATGGAATGTTTACCGACGACAAATGGCAATTAGATTTCATCAAGTCCGGAAACAAACACACTAAGAACGCTTTATATCATTCAAAAGCTCTTTTTGGAAGAATTGGTAATGAAGAGGTGTTCCCTTTAGTATTTGAAGGCGGATTAGAAATGGCAGCACAATTTGGTGGCAAGTCTATCGTAAACGATGTGGTCATTAATATGCCCAACAGTATCAAAGACTTTTTCAAAGTATTCATCCCTCAAGGAGGTGATAGCGATACTCCAATGGGAGAGCAGGTTAACGTGTACGGCAATCACGTAGGCAGTTGGAACTTCTCCCTCTCCTACCGTTTTAATAATTGGAAAGTGAGAGGATATTACGAACACTTTTTTGAAGATCACTCGATGATGTTCGGCGAATATGGTTGGAAAGATTGTTTAACAGGCGTAGAATTTACGCTTCCTAAAAACCCTATCGTAAGTAGCTTTGTATATGAATACTTAGGTACAAAAGACCAAGCAGGTCCTATCTATCACGATACCACAGAAAGCATTCCTGACCAAATAAGCGCAACAGACAGTTACTACAATCACAGTATCTACACCGGTTGGCAGCATTGGGGACAAGCTATTGGTAATCCCCTATTTATTTCTCCCATCTATAATTCAAACGGAGAAATTACTTTTACCAGCAATCGTATAGTTGCTCACCATATAGGCTTTTCGGGCAATCCTACTGCTGATATAAATTATCGCGTAATGCTTTCTCATTCGCGTCATTGGGGTACTTATGCTACTCCTTTCTTTGAAATAAAAAAAACGACTTCTGCACTTCTCGAAGTGGGCTATGCTCCTCACCAACTAAAAGGCTGGCAATTTACTGCCGCCATTGCTTTAGACCGTGGCGACATGATAGGCGACAATACCGGCGGCATGATTACAGTATGCAAGACCGGACTATTTACTAAATAACTTTATAGACATGAAAAAATTACTTATACTTTCCACACTTCTCCTTGCACTACTCACTTCTTGTAGTAAAGCCCCAATTAACGGAAAGCTCGATGGACAATGGCAACTTACTCAAATAGATTTCTCTAACGGAGAAACAGTAAACAAAAAGCCGGAAAGAATTTATTTTAGCATACAACTACACCTTCTTAGCCTACGACAGACTAACGGTGACGAATACTTAGGACGGTTCAACCATACCGGCGACTCGTTACACATTAATATGTTGGAAGGTAACAAAGAAGAGATGAAAGTCTTTGGTATGGACGATACCGTTCAGCATTTCGGAGTGGAAAAATTAAGCCACAGTAAAATGATACTCAAATCGGAATACGGTAGATTGTTTTTCCGCAAATTCTAAAGCTATCGAACCTCTCCAAAATAATACTGTTTATTTTTAAAATAATACAGAAGACTTTTGAAATAATACAGAAGACTTTTAAAACAATCAGGTTAATACCTAAAATGAGTATGACTCCTTATAATATTGACTTTTGTAAGAATGAGTACAAACTTATTTTAGAACTTACAGAAGATAAAAAAAATAGGTATCTTTGCGCATCTTTAGAATTACCATCTCATGAAAAAGTTATTATATCTATTGGCGCTAGCCTTATTCTTGTTATCCGGTTGTAATACCAAAAAGCCTGTCAAAGCAAAGGTCTTGCAAAAAATATCGCTTGGAGTGATGCCTTCGATGGCTAGCTTTCCTTTTATGATTGCTCAAGATAAAGATATCTACGATACACTAGGTGTGCAAATAGAATTAATAAAGTTTGCTTCTGACCACGAAAGAGACGAAGCATTACGTGCAGGAAAAATTGACGGTAGTGTTATGGATTTTGCAGACGCTGCTCTCCTGCAAGCAAAAGGTACGGAACTAAAATTAGTGATGAACAACGAAGAAAACTTCTACTTGATAATGGGAAAATATGCACACATAAATAATCCCAATCAAATGAAAGGCAAAAATATCGCTATAACCAGCCACTCTGCCATTGAGTACATCGTTGATAAAGGATTGGAGAAAGTAGGAATAAATACTGAAGAAGTAAATAAACCGGAGATTAATAATTCACAACTCTGCCTAGAGATGTTGCAAAGTGGACAAATAGACGCAACCGTCTTTACAGACCCTTTAGCTACCATTGCTAAACATTGCGGTCATCAAACGTTACCTCTCAACAAAGAAATGAAAGCTACGATAACCGGTACTGCCTTTACTCAAAAAGCATTGGTGGAGAAAAGCGAAGAAATAAGATTGCTCATATACGGTTACAACATCGGAGTAAATTATTTAAGCACACATTCGCGCGCCGATTGGTCGGCACTATTAACAGAACAGTTATCCGTACCCGAAAAGCTAATAAAAAAAGTACAATTACCCGACTATCAGCCGGCATCTATACCCTCTCGAACAGAAATTAAGGCAACTATTCAATGGCTAAAGGATGCAGGACGCGTTCCTACTACTTATTTCGGTGAACAATTAATTGACACCACCTTTATATATAAACAAACATCCCAGCAAAAATGAAAAATATTTTATTAACATCACTCCTATTAGTTTCCTTATCATCTCTTCATGCGGAAGAAGTTACAAAAGAAGAAACGCCCAAAAGCACCATTCTATCCGTACTAATGAATAATGTGAATCTATCGGGTTATGGACAGATGGGATACACTTACAATAGTCACGATGATAAAGATAATTATAAATCTTCCAACACTTTCGACATCAAACGAATAATCTTTGTTGCCAACGGACAGATTACTAAAAAACTGAATATGTACTTAATGCTCGACTTAGCTAGTGGCAAATTGCACGAATATTGGGGCGAATATAAGTTTTGCGATGCTTTTAAATTAAGAGCAGGACAATTTAAAACACCTTTCACTCTCGAAAATCCAATGTCGCCTGCCGTTTTAGAAATCATCGACGGCTCGCAAGGAGTACAATACTTAGCAGGCATCAACGGTAGCGACATTTGCTACGGCGGAAAGGCAGGCAGAGATATAGGATTAATGGCTTCGGGGGAACTTATCAATTTCGATAACCGGAAGTTGCTCACCTATAAAGTAGGCATCTTCAACGGACAAGGAATAAACACGAAGGACAAAAATAATCATAAAGACTTTGTTGGTTCATTAATGGTCAATCCTTTTCAATGGATTAGTTTAGGAGGTTCGGCATACATAGGCAAAGGATATGCGGAGAAGAATAATCTATTCGGAGCATTCAATGCCGGCGACAATTACCTACGCAATCGTTGGAGCCTTGGTACGGAAATTCACACCAAGCCCATCTATCTACGCGCCGAATATTTAAACGGAAAAGATGCTCATGTACGCACAACCGGCGGATATGTTACCGCTAACATTCACATTGTACCAAAATTTGACTTTATAGCTTCTTACGATTATCTCGACAAGAACAAAGAGATGAATATTAAGCAAACAAATTATGTGTTGGGTGCTCAATGGAACTTCTATCGTCGTTGCCGTTTGCAAGCACAATATGTGTTTCAAGACCGTAACTATGAACATAATTCTCACTTAGTGGTTACTCAATTTCAGTTAGGCTTTTAAGAAGAATAAATATGATGGACGAACTTGCCGTAAAGAAACAACATAAAGAGATCGTTTTCTTGCTCGACAACAAAAGGTTGAGTGAGGCACTACAAAAGATAGAAATTTCTATCTTTGACCTACCGGAATGGGATATAAAGAAGAGTTACGAAGAGATTCAAACTTCGTATCGATATATGCTGCAATATATGAAGTTAGGGATAGTAGATACCGAACGAAACAGCCTATATCGTAAATTACTCATCGAAGCTTACTATCTCAACGATAAGGTACTCATTGTTAAACTATCGCCAAGTTCATTCGAATATTATTATGATAGACGAAGGTACTATAAACAAATGCCATTGAGAGAACTACCACAATTGCAACTTCAATTGGAAGCTTATATCGAGGACAAAACAATCAATGAACTTACTCCCATTCGTCAACAATATGAAGCCGCACTTTCCGAATTGTTCTATCGAGTATGGTTATCGGACAGATGGACAATCAAGGAAGAAGAAGAGAGTCATAATCTATTAAATTCCATCCTTATTCGGAAAGAAGATTTAGCTATTTTGGTAAGTGCCGTCACCATGAGCTTAATACAATACTTTGATATTCGTAAGCTAATGTTTCTTTTCGATGCTTATGAGCATTCGATAAACGAAGTTAATCAACGCGCTATCGTTGGAATAGCTCTCATCATCTTCCTATACGATAATCGTCTCGCACTCTATCCCGAACTAGAAGCACGCATCAAGTTATTAAACGAGGACGAACGCTTCGCCGCTAATTTAATCCGCATACAAATACAACTGCTGCGTTGCAGAGAGACACAAAAGATTGGGAAAAAAATACAAGACGAAATTGTGCCGGAAATGCTAAAAAACGCTAACCTAATGAGCCGGAAATTCAATATAGAGGAGACTGACGAAGAGAGCAATGCCAACGACAAGAATCCGGATTGGGAACAATGGATGGATAAATCGGGCATAGAAGAAAAGATGAAAGAGATGAGCGAATTACAAATGGAGGGAGCAGACGTATATATGACCATGTTTTCTCAGCTCAAGACTTACCCTTTCTTTCACAACATAAGCAATTGGTTTTATCCTTTCGATGCACAACATTCGGAAGTAATACAAAATTTTGCACCTTTTGAAGGTAAACAAAATGCGCTTTTAGGAAGTATCTTGCAATCGGGATTCTTCTGCAATTCCGACAAGTATTCTTTTTGCTTCACCATCATGCAAATTCCTCCACAACAACGAAACATGATGTCTCAACAGCTAGAAGAACAAAACGAAGCAATGAGCGAAGAAAATAATGCTAAGAAAGTAGCCTCCTATGCCCAATTGCCTGAGACTATCAGCAATCAATATATACAAGACCTATACCGTTTTTTTAAAGTACACCCTCGTCGCCACGAATTTATTGACTTGTTTGAAGAGTCACTTAATATATACGAGTGCGCCACCTTACGACAAACGTTGGGAAGCGTGAACAATAAACGTATATTAGCAGGTTATCTTTTCGAAAAGAACTACTTCTTAGAAGCTCTTCTTCTTTACGAAGATATCACAAAGGAAACCGGAGGAGATGCCGAGATATATCAAAAAATCGGTTATTGCTTACAGAAAAATCGTAATTATGAAAAAGCAATAGAAGCTTATTTACAAGCAGACTTGCGTAAGGCGAATAATGTATGGACTAATCAGCATTTGGCAACGTGCTACCGATTATTAAAACAATTCGATAAGGCATTGGAATATTATCTGAAAGTAGATGCTGTAAAAGTTAATAATTTGACAGTTGTCACTCAAATAGGTCTTTGCCATGCAGAGAAGAAAAGATATGCTGAAGCTTTATCCTATTTCTTTAAGCTCGAGTATTTAGACGGTGGTTCAATTAAAGCGTGGAGATTAATTGCTTGGTGCTCTTTCATTATAGGAAAATATGAGCAAGCCATGAAATATTACGAAAAATTACTTTCCAATAAACCGGAACAAACGGACTATCTCAATGCCGGACACGTAGCTTGGGCACTCAATAACCTACCTTCTGCCATCGGATATTATACAACAGCGGTAACATACAGTACAAGCAACGAAGATTTCGCCACCCTTTTTAATAAGGACAGGGAAGTTCTCATTGAACAAAGTATTCCGGAAACAGACATTCCCTTGATGCTCGACTTATTAATTAATATGGATTAACTTTATAGCTACAACTGTATATTAATCATCTATAAGTGTCGTAGAGAACGTATTTCTTTCTCATGGTTTTGTAACGGTTCAATTCTTTTTGCCAACTTGCTTTGATTTCTTTCTCATTCATACCCTTGAGAATAGATTTCCGAACAGCGCTATTGCCTATTAGTTGGTCGAACCATCGAGGACGGCTAAAAAAGGCTGCACCTTGACCTGATTTGTGATAGAATTGTAAAAGATAACTTAATGTAAATCCTTTAGCAGCCACAGTATTGCGCAAATCGATACCGTAACATAATTTGTCTTTGTGCAACGGATTCTTGTCGAAGCCGGGCAATGCTATGGGCGTAAAAGAGAATGTTCCAAACTTCTTACCGGGTGAGCCTAAAAGTTGAAACGGATAGTTAGTTCCTCTTCCCACACTTATGTTAGTTGCCTCAAATAGACACAAAGACGGATAAAGAGCGATAGATTGATCGTTAGGCAGATTAGGCGATGGCTTCACGGGAAGAGAATAAGGCTGCCCATGTTTCCAATGCTGCATCTTAACAACTTTCAATAGACAAGTGTGAGGTTTTGAAGTTAGCCATTGTTCACCGTTAAACATTAAGGCTAGTTCGCCTACCGTACAGCCGTGTAACAAAGGAATGGGATGTAGTCCCACAAAACTGCTTAAAGATTTTTGCATCAATGGACCATCTATATAATCACAAGGGTTAGGACGGTCGAGCACTATCATTTCTTTTCCGTTTTCAGCACAAGCTTCCATCGCATAACTCATTGTGCTGATATAAGTATAAAAACGAGCTCCCACATCTTGTATATCAAAAACAATAACGTCTACATCTTTCATCTGCTCAACGGTCGGTTTCCTATTCTTACCATATAACGAAACGATAGGCAATCCTGTTTTCTTGTCTTTCCCGTCTTTTACCAATTCTCCCGCATCAGCATTTCCCCGAAAACCATGCTCGGGAGCAAAAGCTTTAATAACATTTACTCCCAAACTAAGCAAGGTATCGGGCAACAAAGTTCGGCTCTTCCCCACGATAGAAGTTTGATTAACCAACACAGCAACTCTTTTACCTTTCAACAAAGGAAGAAGTTTCTCCATCTGATCTGCTCCCATAAGAGGAACAGTCTTTTGTGCGAAAGCAACCGTTGCCGATGCTATTGCTAAAGTTAAACTGATAGCGCAAAGTAAGAAGCGTTTCATCTGAGCGTATTAATGTTTGATGATATTATTAAAGTAAGGATAAGGAATCTCTATGTTCTCTTTATCGAACGTCTCTTTAATAGACTTTAGTAAATCGCACTTTAAAACAAATGCGTCACCATTAGTGGCAGCCCATGCCCAAGCTTTGAGCGTTATTGCCGAATCGCCCAAATTAGTTACTCTAATTGTCACCATAGGCACTCCGTTCTTTTTATCTTCTTCTGTGCGATGATCTACAAGCAAAGGGTGCTTCATTATAACTTGTCGCATCACTTCAATAGACTTGTTTAAATCCACCTCATAAGAAACCCCGACTTCTACAAAACTGCAAGTATCTTGTTCGCCAATTGTTGAATTAACAATAGTACTTGAGTTCATTTTACTATTTGGAATAATAATCATTCTGTTCTCGAAACTGCGAATGATAGTGTGGCGAAGAGTAATTTCCATTACAGTACCATTAATTACTTCATCCACTTTAATAACATCTCCTATTCTGAACGGCTTAGAAAAAGCAATAAACAATCCACTAATCAAATTCGACAAAGCCTCTTGCGAAGCAAAACCAATCGCCATCGTCATGATACCTGCACCGGCTAGAATAGAGTTACTCACTTTGTCCATGCCCGGAATTAAAGAAAGGAAAATAGCACCACCTATTATGTATAATGTATAGACTACGATTCGTTGTACAACACTTACAGCTGTGGAATCTAAAAAATTTGCTCCTTTCTTCTTTTCTGCTCTACGAAAGAGGTACTTGATAAGTGAAATGGAACCTTGCGTAATTGCGTAAATAATAAAGGCTTTAATACTGAAAGAAATGATACTTCCCAAAGAGATGCCAAAAAAACCAACATCGAAAAACTCTTTTAAATTCATAGTGTTCTGAGTATTATTTAGTAATATTGCACAAATTTATAAATTAAGTTCGTTTAAACAAGAATCTTATTCCAAATGAATGCTATCGACATTATAAATAAATATTATCCCGAGGAGAATAAACTGAAAAACATTCTTCTAATTCATAGCCGTTCGGTTGCCAATAAAGCTTTGCAGATAGCAAATTCCCACCCGGAGTTTTCTTTAGACAAAAGTTTTCTCGAAGAAGCTGCCTTGTTGCACGACATAGGCATCTTTTATACAGATGCGGAAAGCATACAATGCTTTGGAACAGAACCTTATATTCGCCACGGTTATTTAGGAGCTGAGCTATTAAGAAAAGAGGGTTATCCTCGCCATGCTTTAGTATGTGAACGGCATACAGGAGCGGGCATTTCGATAAAGGAAATTATTCGTCAGCAATTGCCAATTCCACTTCGAGAGATGCTGCCTGTCAGTAAAGAAGAACAAGTTATTTGCTTTGCCGACAAATTCTTTTCTAAAACTCATTTACAAAAAGAGAAAACGGTGGAAGAAGCTTTAAAGAGCATCGCAAAGTATGGAGAAGAAGGTATTGTACGTTTCAATAGTTGGTGTGAACAGTTCTTATAGCTCTAAAAATATTTAAATAGCACGAATGTTATACATATTTGATTGAGAATGCTTACTTTTGCCCTTTCAAGCGAAAATGCATAGTTGATGACGCCTTTAAAATTAAGTAATACATATATATTATTCTTGTTGTTTGCTTTTTTTCTGCTTCTTCCAAATGAGTCTCAAGCTCAAAGGCGGAAAGGGAAAATTGCACCAACCGACGTAAAAGCTGATACATTGGTTACGGATACGACAACTGTAGATTCCGCTTCTATTGTTACTCCCCAAAAACAAGCCTTGAATGCTCCGGTTATATACGAGGCTAATGATTCTATTGTATTTACGCAAGGTGGATTTGCTCATCTATATGGACAAGCTAAAGTTAATTATGAAAAGATAGAATTAGCAGCGGACATCATAACCATGAATATGGATAGCAGCACTGTTTTTGCTACCGGAATAATAGATACCCTTGGTGTGATGAAAGGTGCACCAATATTCAAAGATGGCGAAACACCTTATGAATCGAAAGAGATGAGGTATAATTTCAAGACAAAGAAAGGATTTATAAAGAACGTGGTTACCCAGCAAGGAGAAGGTTACGTTACCAGCAACGATGCGAAGAAAGGAGGTGATGATGAGTTATATATGCACAATGGCAAATACTCTACTTGCGATGACCATGAGCACCCACACTTTTATTTGAAACTAACTTACGCAAAGGTAAAACCTAAAAAAAATGTTGTCTTTGGTCCGGCTTATTTGGTTGTGGCAGACGTTCCTTTGCCGTTAGCTATTCCTTTTGGCTTTTTCCCTTTCACAAGCAGTTATTCTTCCGGATTTATCATGCCTAGTTACGGCGATGAAATGAATAGAGGTTTCTATTTGCAAAACGGAGGATATTACTTTGCTATTAGCGACAAAATAGACATGAAGCTAACAGGTGATATTTTTACCAAAGGTTCGTGGGCGTTAGGATTGGAGTCTAATTATAACAAAAGATATAAGTTTTCAGGTAATATGAACTTACGTTATCAAATAACGAAAACAGGCGACAAAAATATGCCGGATTATTCTGTATCTAAAGACTTCAAAATAATGTGGACGCATAGGCAAGATCCTAAAGCTAGTCCAAACAGCACCTTTTCAGCAAGCGTAAACTTTGCAACTAGCAGTTACGAAAAATCAAATATAGATAGCTATTATGATCCTAATCAGTTCTCGCAAAACACCAAGACTTCGAGTGTGAGCTATTCGCACAACTTTCCGGATCAAAAGCTGACTATATCAGGAACTTTCAATATTGCTCAAACAATGAGAGACTCTTCCGTTGCCATCACGCTACCGGATTTAAATATCAGCCTTAGTCGTATCTTCCCTTTCAAACGAAAAAAAGCAGCAGGCACAGAACGTTGGTACGAAAAAATATCATTTGCCTACACCGGGCAATTAAGAAACAGCATTAATACAAAAGATTATCTACTTCTTAAGTCGAACTTAATGAAAGACTGGGATAATGGAATGAGCCATTCCATTCCCATTAGTGCTACCTTTAGCTTGTTTAAGTATATCAATATCTCTCCTACCTTCAATTATACTTCTCGTTGGTACACCAATAAGGTGATAAGAAGTTGGGATCCCACAGCCAATAAAGAAATAGAAGATACCAAATATGGATTCAATAGGGTGTACAATTACAGTGGAAGTATACAAGCAAATACCAAGTTGTATGGTTTCTACAAACCACTTAAATCTATTTTTGGCGACAAGATAGAAATGATTCGACACGTCTTCACTCCAACGGTAAGCTTCAGTGCTGCGCCAGACTTTGGAAAGTCTCGCTATGGTTTTTGGGAGACTTATACCTACACCGATAAAAATGGTGAAGTACGCACAAAAGAATATTCACCTTATAGTAACGGTATGTTTGGTACTGCTCCTAAGGGTAAGCAAGGAAACATTAACTTCTCAGTTTCTAATAATTTAGAGATGAAGATTAAGTCTGATAAAGATTCCACAGGCGTTCGCAAAATTAGCTTAATAGATGAATTGAGTGCAGGAATGTCGTACAATATGGCAGCAAAGACACATCAATGGAGTGATTTATCTATGACTTTACGTATGAAGTTGACAAAGAGTTATACTCTTAACCTCAGCACTTCGTTTGCTACTTATGCTTATGAATTCAATAAGAATGGAGATGTAGTCGTTGGCGACCGTACAGAATGGTCGTATGGACGTTTTGGACGTTTTCAAGGATTAGGTTCTTCGTTCTCTTATACTTTCAATAATGATACTTGGAAGAAATGGTTTGGTCCTAAAGAAGATGAGAACAACAAAGACAAAGAAGAAGATAAAAATATAGGCAATGAAACAGAAGAATCGAACGATGCTCAAAAAGGAACTAAAAAAGCTGCAGATGTAGATTCGGATGGGTATTTAGCATTTAAGATGCCATGGTCGTTTAGTCTCTCTTATTCGTTTAATCTTCGTGAAGACAGAAGTAAACCTATTCGTTTAAAGAGTATGCGCTACCCATTTATGCTTGTACACACACTTAGTGGAAATGGAAACATCAAGATTGCTGATAAATGGGATTTTAGTTTCTCTACTTCTTACGACTTCGATGCACACGAAATAGCTCAAACTACTTGTACTATTACTCGCGACCTGCACTGTTTTAATATGTCGTGCAGTGTTTCGCCTTTTGGACGATGGAAATCTTATAACTTCACTATCAGTGCAAACTCAAGTATGCTTAAAGACTTGCTGAAATGGGATCAACGTAACAATAGTTCCAATAATAATATTCAGTGGTATTAAGAACCTACCAGTTAATAGGCTCTTTGCCGGCTGCAATCAAATAGTCATTAGTACGGCTGAAATGTTTATTTCCAAAGAACCCATTGTAAGCAGAAAGAGGAGAAGGATGAGCCGAAGTGAGTACCAAATGTTTATTACGGTCTATAAAAGAACCTTTCTTTTGAGCATAAGCTCCCCAAAGTATAAATACTAAACCATTGCGCTTTTCTGCCAAAGCGCGAATAGCTGCATCGGTAAATTCTTCCCAACCCTTACGTTGATGAGAGCCTGCGGTATGTGCCCGCACCGTAAGAGTTGCGTTAAGCAACAATACTCCTTGGCTTGCCCATCGGCTTAAGTTGCCGGACGTAGGCGCAGGAATAGAAAGGTCGCTATATATTTCTTTAAAGATATTTTGTAGCGAAGGCGGAAACGGTACTCCCTCATTTACCGAAAAGCACAAACCATGAGCTTGTCCGGGACCATGATATGGATCTTGCCCAATGATTACAACCTTTACTTGCTCAAACGGACAAAGATTGAATGCGTTGAATATCATTTTACCCGGAGGATAAACAGAATATTGAGCATACTCACTTCTAACAAACTCAGTAAGTCGCTTAAAGTAATCCTTTTCAAATTCAGGCATCAAGTGAGCTTTCCAACTTTCCTCTATCTCTACATTCATTGTCGATAAATTAAATTAAAGGCATATTAAGAGTCTCGCATTCCGCTCTCATTTCGCTTGACCAAATGCTTGCTTGAATCTCACCGATATGAGCTTTGCGAAGATAAAACATACACAAACGGGACTGTCCAATACCTCCTCCTATGCACAACGGAAGTTTACCTTCCATCATTCGTTTGTGGAAATAAAGTTCCAATCTCGCCTCATTGTTCGTCTCTTTTAATTGTTTGAGCAACGTATCTCTATCTACCCTTATTCCCATTGACGACAATTCTACCGAACGTTCCAATACACCATTCCATAAAAGCAAATCTCCATTTAATCCCGGCAATCCATTCATGCCAATAGTAGTGTAGTCATCATAATCGGGTGCCCGTAAATCATGTTCTTTCCCATCTCCCAATTTACAACCAATGCCTACAATAAACACCGCCCCATACTGCTTTGCAATTGCGTCTTCCCTAGCCTTAGCATCTAACTCGGGATATAATTTTCTAAGTTCTTCGGCATGAATAAAGTAAATATTCTTAGGCAGAGAAGGCTTAATTTGTGGATACATTTCGTACACCATATATTCTGTGCGAATCATAGCAGCATAAATACGGTTCACAATTTCTTTCAGAAACTCAATATTACGATCTTCTTGTGCTATTACTCTTTCCCAATCCCATTGGTCAACATATAAAGAATGAAGATTACCCAACTCTTCATCCGAACGAATAGCATTCATATCAGTATAAATACCATATCCCATTTCTATTTTGTAATCAGCCAAAGTCAATCTCTTCCATTTAGCCAATGAATGCACCACTTCTGCCTGTGCGTCATCTAAATCTTTAATAGGAAAAGATACAGCACGTTCTTTCCCACTCAAATCATCATTGATACCCATACCTTTAAGCACGAAAAGAGGAGCTGTTACCCTCCTTAATCTCAGTTCTGACGATAAGTTTTGCTGAAAAAATTCCTTTATTTGTTTTATTCCAAGCTCTGTTTGCTTTAAATCGAGCAAAGGTTTATAGTTCAATGGTTTAATAAGATAGCTCATAAGATTGATAATATTTTACAGTTCGCAAATATAGGAATTATTTATATATTTGCTACTATAATGCTTGATAATATAATCAAAATGATTGTAAATTAAGCATAAGTACCACAAAATAATAGTTATTATTCACCGGTTTATTTGAAATTTATGAGAGTTTTTTATAAAATTCATCAGTGTAATTTGAATAATAAGCAGCAATATTTCATATAAAAGCTATACACAAGTAGACACAAAAACAAACTCTTTCACAAAAAGAAAATGCTAAAAATAAGTATCTTCTATTAATAAATGAAAGGCCGAAGAGATGAATAATTCAGATTTATTCCGTATATTTGTACTACATATAAGGAAAGAAGAATGAAAGAATTTGTAATATCACAAGCGGAAACAGAAACCGCCGTCATCGTAGCACTTATTACGCAAGACCAAGACGAACGTAAAACAAATGAATACTTGGACGAACTCGACTTCTTGGCAAAAACTGCCGGAGCAGACGTAGTGAAGCGTTTCACACAAAAGGTGGAAAGTCCAAACTCTATCACTTACGTGGGAAAAGGTAAGTTGGAAGAGATAAAGCAATATGTGCAAGAACACGAAATAGGAATGGTTATTTTCGACGATGAGCTGTCCGCTAAACAATTGAGAGTAATTGAAGGAGAGCTGCAAATAAAGATTCTCGACCGCACCTCCTTGATTCTCGACATCTTCGCGATGAGAGCGCAAACAGCTAATGCAAAAACACAAGTAGAACTAGCTCAATATAAATATATGCTGCCCCGCCTCACCCGTCTTTGGACTCACTTGGAACGTCAACGAGGAGGAGCAGTAGGATTACGCGGTCCGGGAGAGACACAATTAGAAATGGATAGACGTATCATTCTCAAAAGAATGGCATGGCTCAAAGATGAACTTACAGACATTGACCGACAGAAATCTACGCAACGCAAAAACAGAGGACAAATGATTCGTGTAGCGCTGGTAGGTTATACGAATGTAGGCAAGTCTACCTTAATGAATCTACTTTCCAAGAGCGAAGTGTTTGCCGAAGACAAACTATTTGCTACCCTCGACACCACTGTTCGCAAAGTAATCATTGATAATCTACCGTTTTTACTTACCGACACGGTAGGTTTCATTCGCAAGCTACCTACCGGTCTAATAGAATCGTTCAAGTCTACACTCGATGAGGTACGCGAAGCCGATATGCTCATTCATTTAGTAGACATTTCCCACCCCGGGTTTGAAGAACAAATAACCGTAGTAGAGAAAACGCTAGCAGACATTGGTTGCAGCGAGAAACCATGTATGTTGTTATTCAATAAAATAGACGCTTACACTTACGAACATAAAGACGAAGACGATCTTACCCCTTCTACCGATGCTAATCGTACGTTGGATGAATTAATGCACACATGGATGGCAAAGATGAACGATAATTGTTTCTTTATCTCTGCCAAAGAAAAAGAGAATATTGATGAACTAAAAGCAGTGATATACGAGCGGGTGAAACAACTACACGTGCAACGTTTTCCTTATAATAATTTCTTGTTCCAGAACTACGACGAAGAGACAGGAGGTCAAGAAGAATGAACGGATATAGAGCCTTAACAGAGGACGAAATATTACAACTCAAAAGTCAATCGTGTACAGCCGACGATTGGTCGCTCATAACAGTAGCCAATCAATTTTCTACCGAAGAAGTACATCACACACATTTTTCGGGCAACATAAAGTTAGGTTTTTTTCTCAGCACATTCACGTTGAGCGGGGGCATTCGTAAGCATTCCGGACTAAAACACGCCACACTTCACAACGTAGAGATAGGAAATAACTGTTGTATCGAAAATGTGCATAACTACATTGCTAACTATCGAATAGGGAACGACAGCTTCATTGAGAATGTCGACCTCATTGTAGTAGAAGGTATGAGTAGTTTCGGCAACGGTGTGGAAGCTTCAGTACTTAACGAGACGGGAGGACGGGAAGTTACTATCAACGATAAGCTCTCCGCCCATCAAGCATACATCCTAGCGCTATATCGTCACCGTCCGGAACTTATCGAACAGATGAAAAAGATTGCGGACTTCTATTCCAATAAACATTCTTCTGAAACGGGTACTATTGGTAACCAAGTAACAATTATCAATACAGGTTCTATCAAAAGTGTTCGCATTGGCGACTATTGCCATATCGAAGGAAGTAGCCGTTTAGAGAATGGGAGCATCAACAGTAACGAAACTGCTCCCGTTCATATAGGTTGCGGAGTAGTATGCGAAGATTTTATTATTTCTTCAGGCTCACGAGTAGACGATGGCACGATGCTCACTCGTTGTTTTGTGGGACAAGCTTGTCAGCTAGGGCACAACTATTCAGCTTCCGATTCTCTCTTCTTTAGCAATTGTCAAGGAGAAAATGGAGAAGCGTGCGCTATCTTTGCCGGTCCTTACACGGTGACACATCATAAATCCACCTTATTAATTGCCGGAATGTTCTCCTTTATGAATGCGGGGTCGGGTTCCAATCAGAGCAATCATATGTATAAACTAGGCCCCATTCATCAAGGTACAATGGAAAGAGGAGCAAAAACCACATCCGATTCTTACCTTTTATGGCCGGCTCGAATAGGCGCGTTCTCATTGGTAATGGGACGTCATGTAAATCATCCCGATACTTCCAATCTTCCTTTTTCGTACTTGATAGAACAGGGAAATACTACTTATTTAGTGCCCGGCGTAAACCTACGTAGTGTAGGCACTATCCGTGATGCACAAAAATGGCCTAGGCGTGACCGTCGCACAGATTCCAATCGTTTAGATCACATTAACTATAACTTATTAAGTCCTTACACCATACAAAAGATGATTGCCGGACGAGGAATACTCCGTGAACTTCGTCGTGTATCGGGGGAAACATCGGAAATATATTCTTATCAGAGCGCAAAAATAAAGAACTCCGCACTTATCAATGGCATCAAATACTACGAGATTGCCATCCATAAATTCCTCGGGAACTCCATTATTAAGCGTTTGGAAGGTATTAACTTTCAAAGCAACAACGATATTCGTCAACGTTTGCAACCCGATACAGAGATTGGCGTAGGCGAATGGGTAGATATATCCGGATTGATAGCACCAAAGAGCGAAATAGACAAACTCTTAGACGGAATCGAATCCGGACAAATAAATAAATTAAAGGACATCAATAAGGAGTTCTCCATTATGCACTCCAATTATTATACTTACGAGTGGACTTGGGCTTATCATAACATTCAAGAATTCTATGGACTCAATCTCGCAAACATAACAGCAGCCGACATTATCGGTCTTGTGCAAACATGGAAGGAAGCAGTAATAGGTCTTGATAGGATGATTTACGATGATGCTCGCAAAGAATTTTCACTTTCGTCTATGACAGGATTTGGTGCTGATGGAAGCAAGACAGAGAAACAACAAGACTTTGAACAAGTGCGTGGCGACTTTGAAAGTAACCTATTCGTAACTGCTGTACTCAAGCATATTGATGAAAAGACAGCCCTAGGCGAAGAACTCATTAACCGCATCGGACAAATAAAATAAAGAACAACAAAACTCAATATAATGATAGTTTGTATTGCTGAAAAGCCAAGCGTAGCCCGTGATATAGCCGACATTCTAGGTGCAAAGACCAAAAGAGAAGGTTACATTGAAGGAAATGGATATCAAGTAACTTGGACATTCGGACATCTCTGTACACTAAAGGAACCACACGAATATTCTCCGAGTTGGAAGTCGTGGAGTTTAAGCAGCTTGCCCATGATTCCCCCACGCTTCGGCATTAAGGTGATAGACGATGAAGGAATAGGCAAACAATTCAAGGTGATAGAAAAACTGATGCAGCAAGCAGACTCTATCGTAAACTGTGGTGATGCCGGACAAGAGGGAGAACTCATTCAACGATGGGTAATGCAGAAAGCAGGTGCACACTGCCCCGTGAAACGATTATGGATTTCATCACTTACCGAAGAAGCTATTCGGGAAGGCTTCGCCAATCTTAAAGACCAATCCGAGTTTCAGTCTTTGTACGAAGCCGGACTATCGAGAGCAATAGGCGATTGGACGTTGGGAATGAACGCAACCCGACTTTATACACTTAAATACGGACAAAACCGTCAAGTGCTTTCTATCGGCAGAGTACAAACACCGACCTTAGCACTCATAGTTAACAGACAAGTAGAGATAGACAACTTTACCCCCGAACCTTATTGGGAACTAAAAACTGTATATAGAGAAACCACCTTTGCCGCTACTAAAGGAAAGTTCTCCACTCAAGAAGAGGGACGAGAGTTCTTAGAAAAGGTGAAGAACTCAGACTTTACGGTAACAGACATCTCTACTAAAAAAGGAACAGAGTTTCCACCACGCCTTTTCGACTTAACTTCGTTGCAAGTGGAATGTAATAAGAAATTCGGCTTCTCGGCAGACGAAACGCTGAAGCTCATTCAATCGTTGTACGAAAAGAAAGTAACTACTTACCCTCGTGTTGATACAACGTTCTTAAGTGATGATATTTATCCCAAGTGTCCTAATATACTTAAGGGTATTAAAGACTACGCCACACTGACCGCACCTTTAGAAGGTACAAAGCTTATTAAAACGAAGAAAGTGTTCGACACCGGCAAAGTAACCGATCACCATGCTATTATACCTACCGGAGTACATCCACAAAACCTTACGGACATGGAACGCAAGGTTTTTGATATGGTAGCCCGTCGATTTATTGCAGTATTCTATCCCGATTGTAAAGTCTCTACCACTACCGTACTCGGCGAAGTTGATAAAATAGAATTTAAAGTCACCGGCAAACAAATACTTGAGCCGGGTTGGAGAATTGTATTTGCAAAAGAAACTTCCGACGAGAAAGAGGAAGAAGAAGAACGCACCTTGCCTACTTTTACAAAAGGAGAAAGTGGACCTCACGTGCCTGACTTAAATGAGAAATGGACACAACCACCTAAATATTATACCGAAGCAACATTATTGAGGGCTATGGAAACAGCAGGTAAACTAGTGGATAACGATGAATTGCGCGACGCACTAAAAGAGAATGGCATCGGTCGTCCTTCTACTCGTGCCGCCATTATCGAAACTCTATTTAAGCGACACTATGTTCGTAAAGAAAAAAAGAATCTCGTCGCTACTCCCACCGGCATGGAACTAATTCAACTTATTCACGAAGAGTTACTCAAATCGGCCGAGTTAACCGGTATTTGGGAAAAGAAGCTTCGTGAAATAGAGAAGAAGAAATATCAAGCTACCACCTTTCTCGAAGAACTGAAGCAAATGGTTACCGAAGTGGTCAATAGTGTATTGAGTGACAATACCAATCGAAGAATAAGTATTGAAGAAGCAGTGAAGGCAGTACCTAAAGAAGAAACTAAAAAAGAGACTAAGAAACGAGAACGTAAACCCTCTGTACCTAGACAAAAGGCTACGGTTACGGTTGCAGCAGTCGATGAATTAGTAGGCAAGCCCTGCCCTCTTTGTGGTAAAGGAACAATCATCAAAGGAAAAACAGCCTACGGTTGTTCTCTTTGGAAAGAGGGTTGTACGTTTAGGCAACCAATATAAACGCTGCCTACTCTATTTTCCTAAAGGCTGAATCTTTCTACGAATATCTTTCGATATTTCAAGATACATATAGTTTAGTCTACCTGAGTGAATGCCTTTTTCGTTCTCTTTATATTTTTTGTTAGCGTATTCCTTTGATTTTTCGAAAGTAATAAGCGAAGCTTGATTTTGTGTCTTGCCCACCATCGTGGAATCTAACTGCTCATCGGGGAAAAACTCATCCAAGTTAACATCCCCAATCATGGTTGTTTCCAAGAAGTTCTTTTCTTTGTGATGACTATCGGTATAGTAGCCCACAAACATATGTCCCGGTGTACGCACAAGAATAGGATCTATATTAATAGCTCGTAACAAAGAGGCTAATAGTACACTTCCATCTACGCAATTAATTTGAGAAGACTCGAGAGCATCATCTAAAGTACGCACCCGTTGAGCATACACCACATTGGAAGACAAGCTGGTGTTTGATACCGAACTATATTTAAAATTACGCTTCTGCAAAATGTTCCACAGTGCATACACTTGTTCATCTACTCTTCCCTCTTTGGGACTTTGATAACCTAAGAAACGATTCACAATACGAGTATTCAAGGCTTCACGAAGCAATCGGTCTATCATGGGATGCTCTTCGTTGACATAAGCAGCAAAGAAGATTCCGGTATCGTGGAACTTTACTGCGCTATCTACATAGCCTAACGGACATTCATTAATGCTACGTACCGAAAGTGTTCGCACTCGTTGCCCCAAATCTTCTTTATTAAGTTCCACCGTCACCGCTACACTTATGGGGGTAGCTTGATTATTTTCTTTTAAAGCCTCGTAATTCCAAATTATATCCGGATAGATAAGATATTCTGTCCACGGCTTTGCGAGAATAAACTCCGATACCGATTCCGAAAAGAAAGGACTTTTCGCCACATTAATACGAACCTTACTATTCGCATTTCTAGATTTTACTCTAACGGCTATGCACGATTTAGGATTACCCAAATAGAAAGTATCGGCAGGTAATATAATTTGTGCACCGGTAGTAGCAACAGACAGAATAGCAGAAGGAAAAATATTTCCTCCTAAATCGTCCACTACTTCAAAACTTTCGGTGAAAGGTTCGTAACGATATATGTAGATAGAACCGGTAACAACAACAATGATGAAGATGCTTGTGATAAGTATTTTCCATTTATTTAGTCTAACTCTCATGTATTCGTTTGTTTAATTTAGAGATTCCGGATAAGTAATAATACGCAAATATAAACTTTTTTTTCAGATGTCACTTTACCAATATCCTTAATAAGATACAACATTCATCAAATTGTAACACGAATTTAGCTGTCACGTAATAAAAAGCCTCCATCTTTGCAACCAAATAAAAGAAAAGAAGTAGATTTGTGTATTCTAAAACGGATAAAGTAATGAATGAATATCGTATTTTAGTTGTTGACGATGAAGAAGACCTTTGTGATATTCTGAAGTTTAACTTAGAGAATGAAGGTTATACGGTAGATACGGCAAACTCTGCCGAAGAAGCTTTAACAATGAACATAAGCAGCTATCACCTCTTGCTATTGGATGTGATGATGGGTGAGATGTCCGGCTTCAAAATGGCAAGCCAACTAAAGAAAGATAAGAAAACAATCGGCATCCCTATCATATTTATCACTGCCAAAGATACCGAGAACGATACCGTTACGGGATTTAATCTTGGAGCGGACGATTACATTTCGAAACCTTTCTCGTTGCGTGAAGTGATTGCTCGGGTGAAAGCTGTTATTCGACGCACTGCCGAATTGAATGAACAAAACAAGACGGAACAAGTCAGTTATCAGAATCTCACAGTAGATGTTACCAAGAAAAAAGCAAGCATAGACAATGAGGAAGTATCGCTCACAAAAAAAGAGTTTGAGATATTATTTCTATTGTTACAGAATAAAGGACGAGTGTTCTCTCGAGAAGATATGCTCACACGCATATGGACAGACGAAGTATATGTTTTAGACCGTACCATCGACGTGAATATTACTCGATTAAGAAAGAAGATAGGCAAATACGGCAAATGTATTGTCACTCGTCTTGGCTATGGCTATTGTTTTGAATGCGAATAACCAATTCTCTAGCAATACAATAATGTATAAATCTCCGCCAAAACCATTTCTCTCGTTCAATCGAAAACTTTTTCTTTCGGTTATCTCACTTTTTTTAGTATTTGCAGCTTGCTTTCTCGGCTATCAATATCAAAGAGAGAAGGAATATAAAACTGAACTACTCGACTCTAAGCTTCAAAGTTACAACGACTGCCTCTACCAAAAGCTATCCGTAAGCAATGATTTAGCTAAATCAGCCGAAAATTATCTCAAGATACATAGGATAGAGGGATTACGAGTTACACTTATCAAACCTAATGGCGAAGTATTCTTTGATAGCCAAAAACGCGACTTATCTACTTTTAGCAATCATGCCGGACGAGTGGAAATTCGTAAAGCTTTGCAAACAGGAACAGGCTTCGACATCAATCGAACTTCTGAAACCGTGGGGCGTCCTTACTTCTATTCCGCCAAATACTACGATAAAAAATTTATTATTCGTAGTGCGCTACCTTATAATATAAACCTTATCAATAATCTGAAAGCCGATTCACATTTTGTATGGTTCACGCTTATTATCACACTACTACTCGTATTTTTCTTTTATAAGTTTACAGCCAAACTAGGCACTTCTATTTCGCAATTACGGGAATTTGCTATGCACGCCGACCGCAACGAAGCTATCGAAATGCGAATGCACTCTACGTTTCCTCATAATGAATTGGGAGATATATCTCAACATATTATACAAATATACCGACACTTGCACGAAACGAAAGAAGCGTTATATATAGAACGCGAAAAGCTCATTACTCACCTCCAAATATCGCACGAGGGATTAGGTATCTTTTCTCACAATAAGCAAGAGATATTGGTCAATAACTTATTCACTCAATATAGCAACTTGATTTCGGACTGCAATCTCACTACTTCCGAAGGAATGTTCGATATTCCCGAGCTACAAGAAATAACGAGATTTATTAATCAATGCCAACAACGTCCGGTGAGTAAGAAAGAAGAGCGTCTTTCTATCACTATTGATAAAAATGGAAAGGTATTCACAGCAGAGTGTATTATCTTTCAAGATCTTAGTTTCGAGATTTCGCTCAACGACGTTACTCAAGAAGAAGAACAAGTTCGTTTGAAGCGACAACTCACCCAAAATATTGCTCACGAACTGAAGACTCCGGTAAGTAGCATACAAGGTTATTTGGAAACCATCATCACCAACAAGAATCTGCCTAAAGAAAAGTTAGATACTTTTTTGGAACGATGCTATGCCCAAAGCAACCGACTCACTCGCTTATTACGAGACATATCCGTACTTACCCGCATAGACGAAGCTTCGAACATGATTGATATGGAAGAGGTTAGCATAAACACTTTAATGAGCAACATTATTAATGAGGTAGCTTTGGAGTTAGAGCAAAAAGAGATAACGGTGCACAATCTTTTGCCGGACAATGTTCACTTAAAAGGGAACAATTCGCTCATCTATTCTATATTTCGTAATTTAACAGATAATGCTATTGCCTATGCAGGAACGGGAATCAACATCACCGTACAGTGTTTTCGTGAGGATGATAGTTACTATTATTTCAGCTTTGCCGATAACGGAGTAGGCGTAGCGCCCGAGCATCTCAATAGACTATTCGAACGTTTTTATCGAGTAGACAAAGGTCGATCTCGTAAGTTAGGAGGTACAGGTTTAGGGCTTGCCATCGTAAAGAATGCCGTAATTATTCACGGCGGAAACATCTCGGCTAAACTTAATCAAAGCGGCGGATTGGAGTTTGTATTTACTTTGAAGAAGTAAGCCGAAAGTGTCTGAAAAGTCATCCGAAAGTTTCTGAAAAAACTTCCGTTAGTTTTTTCGTAGGTTTCAGTATGTTTCAAAAATCATCAGTATTATTGACCACACATTTTCCACCTTGGCTAAAACCTGCCAATGCAAACGGGCGGCCATTGTTCACTTTCTCCATGTAGTAATCGAATGTCTGTCGTACATCGACAAAAGAGCGTGCAAATCTCGACTCAGACCGTCACGATTCGAGAGTGATTTGGCTGTAATAGGGTGAGTAGAAATTTGCATCGCCTCCAAATATTTGTTGGGTAAGTTCAAACGAATGGCGCATCAACTTTCTATCCTTCTCATAAAGAGGGTTGGCATGGT
>JAVVPX010000026.1:0-25483 GCA_036655555.1 Bacteroidaceae bacterium
GTATTAAACGATATAAATCGCCCGGTTGAGTATAGTAATCTTTATCTTCGCGATGGTCATAGTTGAAAGCATCTCCATGAAGAGCTAATGCAGGTTCGTTATATTCTTTGTGTTCAACCGGACCACCAAAACTACTTGGTTCATAGTTTACACTGCTTCCTTGATTGTCATCAAATCGCATTGCACCGTCGTGGTGATAATTATGGAACGGACATTTAGGCGCGTTCACAGGTAAACTACCGGAGTTTACTCCTAAACGATAACGTTGTGCGTCGGCATAAGCAAACAAGCGTCCTTGAAGCATCTTGTCGGGAGAATAACCAATTCCGGGAACCACATTTGCAGGGTCGAAGGCGGATTGTTCTACGGTGGCGAAGTAATTTTCAGGATTCTTATTAAGCTCCATGATACCTACTTCAATCAGTGGATAATCTTTTTGACTCCACGTCTTAGTTAAATCAAACGGATTGAAACGGTAAGTGGCAGCTTCGGCTTCAGGCATAATTTGTACGCACATCTTCCATTTTGGAAAATCTCCTTCAGCAATATGATTAAATAAGTCGCGTTGAGAATATTCACGGTCTTCGCCTACAATCTTGGTTGCTTCTTCGTTAGTGAAGTTAGCTATCCCTTGCATTGTTTTGAAATGGAATTTAACCCAAAAACGTTCGTTTTTAGCATTGATAAAACTAAATGTATGGCTACCGAATCCGTGCATTTGACGGAGATTGCGAGGGATACCACGGTCGCTCATAAGAATCATTACTTGATGCAGAGTTTCGGGAGACAAACTCCAAAAATCCCAAGCAGAAGTGTTACTGCGTAAATTAGTTTGAGGATTTCTTTTTTGAGTATGGATAAAATCAGGAAACTTAAGCGGGTCGCGAATAAAGAATACCGGAGTATTATTTCCTACTAAGTCCCAATTACCTTCTTCGGTATAGAATTTCATAGCGAAACCCCTTACGTCTCTTTCAGTATCGGCGGCTCCACGTTCGCCTGCTACTGTCGAAAAACGAATGAATAGGTCTGTCTTTTTATTTATCTCAGAGAATATGGCAGCTTTGGTATATCTGCTAATATCATGAGTAATAGTCAAAGTACCAAAAGCACCGGAACCTTTAGCATGCACCACTCTTTCAGGAATACGTTCCCTATTGAAGTGAGCTAACTTCTCCATATACCATGCGTTCTGCATTAATGCCGGTCCGTGGGGGCCTGCTGTTTGTATATTCTGATTGTCTGCAACCGGAGCACCGGCTTGCGTGGTTAATTTATTCTTTTTCTCCATAGGTCTCTGTTTTTAATTGTTGTTTTGTTATCACAAATATAGGAGAATAATGGAATAAAGAATTAAAAGTAGATTTTTTTTTCTTTATTTCCTTATAGATTTTATCTATTTAGTTTTCTTCATTCCCTTGTAAATGAGGAAAGCTACGATAAGTACGCCTACAACAATGAACAGATGCCCAAGTTCGCTGCTATATTCATTTACTTTGCTCATTAGTTGCTCTTCGGGCACTACCGATTCGAGGTAGTATCCGATGGCAGCAAGAATAGTATTCCATAAACCGGCTCCTAAAACAGTAAAGAGCAAGAATGTTGATAATTTCATCTTTGCCAATCCGGCAGGAATAGAGATGAGCTGACGAACAGCAGGAATAAGTCGCCCAAAGAAAGTAGATACAGCTCCATGTTCATCAAAATATTGTTCAGCATGAGCCACCTTTTCTTTGTCGATAAGGCACATATGTCCAAAACGACTGTTAGCAAACTTATAAACGATAGGACGCCCCACAAACTTAGCCAAATAATAGTTGATAAGTGCACCAAATACAGCTCCTAAAGTAGCAAAGAAGACAACCAGAAATATGTTTAATTCATCACCTGCTGCGGCTTTATAGGCTGCGGGAGGCACAACTACTTCCGAAGGAAAGGGAATAAACGAACTCTCGATAGTCATTAGTAAAGTAATTGTCCAATAGTTAAGGTTGGCTAAACACCACGATATGAATGCTTCCATGCGTTATTTTATTATTTAGTTGTTTTATGAGATTTTTTGATAGAGTCTAGAAAATCTATTATTTCTTTGGCGTCTAAATCGCCTTCTGCTGCCATTTTTCTGAACAAAGTATTTAATTCCTTATCGATGCCACAAAGATCCATTATTAGTTGTTTATCCATTAATTTATCTTTAGGGATAAAGATGGATTTTAATACTTTTTGTGCGTCTTTATTATTGGGCTCTATTTCTAATATCGTCTCACAGAGATGTTCGGCTTCCGAGAGTAGACCGTCTTCGAGATAATGAGAAACTATGTTGATTAATATCTCTACATCGTTGTCGGCACATTCTTCTGCCTTTAAGAAATTTTTTTTGCCTTCTACTATATTGTTTTCTGAGCAAAAAAGATGTCCTTTCATCACATAAAGGTCGGGGTCGGAGCTATCTTCTCCTAAAGCCTTATCTATATACTTGATTGCAGCAGGAATATTTCCTAACTTTTCTTCACATTGAGCTAAACTAGTGTAAGCATCAAAAATTTGCATCGAATAGCTATCACTTTTTTCTTCTACTTGGAGCAAATATTCCTTTGCTTTAGCAAAATCGCCTTGGGCTATAAAGTTTACGCCTACCATATAGTAAGGAATCTCCGAGTTAGGAGATAACTCCATTAAGCGAAAATATATTTTGTTTGCTTCTTCGTAATTCTCTAATTTATTATAGCAATCGGCTTTCAACACAAGTGCCATTCTATCATTGGCTTCGATAGCTAAGGCAAAATCGTATGCCTCAATAGCTTTGGGAAAGTCTTCAATATCGCAATAGACTTTACCTAATTTTAACCAGCAATCAATAGAGTAGGGGTCTTGATCTAAAAGTTTATTGTATATTTCTATTGCCTTATCTGTTTGTTTTTGGATGGTAAAGACATCAGCCAATTGAAAATGGAAACCTAGATTGTCGGGGTATTGTTCAATGGCCTTTTGAAGCCATGGAATAGCTTCGAAAGTATAGCTATAACTCAGATACACACTTATAATATCGCTTATGGTTGCCACGAGTTCTTCCTCGTCTTCAGTCTCTTTCTCTAATTCATGAAAGAGGTCATCCGCTTCTTTGTATTGTCCATTGTAAACGTAAATCTCTGCTTTAAGGAGCTTTACGTCCGTATCAAAAGTCTCACCGATAGAGTTCGCTATACGCGTGGCTTCTTCTACCTTGTCGTCGTCTAATAATATATGTGACTTGAATACCAATAATTCAGTATTGTCGGGATGAATGCTTAAGGCATAATCCAAAACTTCATTTCCTTTAGCTTCTTCTTCCGTATCGAAATAGTAGTCGGCAATGTCTATAAAATCGTCAGCGTCAAAGTAGACGGTACCGGTATCTGCTTTCTGTTTCTCGTATTGAGTTACTTTAGCTAAAATATCTTCCTCGTTTTCCTTGTTTTTCTCAAACGATTGGTTGTAGTCCATGTTGGCTGTTATTTGTTTATTTTGCTCCAAGTATCTTTTAAAGAAACCGTGCGATTAAATACTAAATGTTCCGGTGTGGAATCTTTATCAACATTGAAGTAACCGATACGTTGAAATTGCAAGTAATCTAAAGGTTTAGATGTAGTTAGATAGTTTTCTACATAGCAATTATTTAGCACCTTTAAAGAATCGTTATTAAGTAAGTCTCTAAAGTCTGCATCTTTCTCTTCTCCCGGATTTTCTACTTTAAACAAACGATCATAAAGACGTACTTCGGCAGGAGTACAATGAGCTACACTGACCCAGTGAAGAGTACCTTTTACTTTACGGCTGCTCTCGGGCATACCGCTCTTTGTATTAGCATCATATTCGCAATAAATTTCTTCTACCTCGCCTGTAGTCTCGTTCTTTTTACAACCTGTGCACTTCACGATATAAGCATTCTTTAAGCGTACTTCTTGTCCGGGTGTCATGCGGAAATACTTCTTAGGAGCATCTTCCATGAAGTCTTCTCGCTCTATCCATAGTTCACGACTAAAAGCAATATTGTGAACTCCTGCATTAGCATCTTCGGGATTGTTGATAGCTTCCATTTCTTCTACTTTTCCTTCAGGATAGTTGGTAATGACAAGCTTCACAGGATTAATTACCGCCGATACACGAATGGCACGGGCATTTAAATCTTCGCGAACAGCCGATTCGAGCAATGTAATATCGTTCATTGCCTCGTATTTGGTATAACCTATCAAGTCGATAAACTTGCGAATGGCTTCGGGCGAATAACCGCGACGACGATAACCGCAAAGTGTCGGCATACGAGGGTCGTCCCATCCGTTCACTAAGTTCTCTTTAACTAAAGTGAGAAGTTTACGTTTGCTCATCACCGTATAAGTAAGATTCAAACGGTTGAACTCTGTTTGGTGTGGACGATTATCTTCTAAATCTTTTCCCTCTTTGAGTAAATCGATAAAATAATCATAAAGTGGACGATGCACTTCAAACTCAAGTGTACAAAGTGAGTGAGTTACTCCCTCAAAATAGTCTGATTGTCCATGAGCAAAGTCATACATTGGATAAGCTTTCCATTGTGTTCCGGTACGATGGTGAGGAGTATTAATAATACGATAAATGATTGGATCACGGAAGTGCATATTAGAATTTGCCATGTCTATTTTAGCACGAAGCACCATAGCTCCTTCGGCAATGCGTCCGCTATTCATCTCTTCGAATAAGTGCAAACTTTCTTCAATAGGGCGGTCGCGAAATGGACTAGATGTGCCGGGAACAGTAGGAGTACCTTTTTGTAGTGCTATTTGTTCCGAAGTTTGTTCGTCAACATACGCTTTACCTTCTTTAATAAGGCGTACGGCAAAATCCCATAATTGTTGAAAATAGTCGGAAGCATAGTATATATTTCCCCAATGAAAGCCTAGCCATTGAATATCTTCCTTGATAGCGTCCACATATTCAGTATCTTCGCGGGTAGGATTGGTGTCATCGAATCGAAGATTACATATTCCTCCGTGACGAGCGGCAATGCCAAAATCAAGACAAAAAGCTTTAGCATGACCAATATGCAAATATCCGTTTGGTTCGGGCGGGAATCGTGTCTGTACTCTACCTCCGTTTTTGCCTGCTGCTAAATCTTTTTCGAGAGCTGTCTCTATAAAGTTAAGGCTCTTCTTCTCTGTTGTCGTTTCCGATGCATTATTATCTATCATAGCAATATAGTATATTTTATAATTATCAAGTTGCAAAAGTAACTATTCTTTTGCAATTTGTGTGTATAACAGGTCTAAATATTGCGCATGGTGGTATGTCAAGCCGGAACAAACAATGTTTAAAGTTTGTTGTACGAAGACAATAAGACAAATTAGCTACTTTAAATACTTTTGTTGAATATGAACCAATTATCAGACATTCAAATCTCAAACTCAATTAAACAACGTATATGCGATATCTTTCACTTAATTATTTTGTTCCTTTCATTATTCTTAATCATCAGTATTTCTATTGATACATTCAAAAATATAGCTTTCAACACGCAAGGTTCGTACCTAAAGATGCAGTTTTGGATATGTGTTTTCTTCCTTTTCGACTTTGTACTAGAGTTTTTCCTTTCCGATGAGAAGTGGCGTTATTTGAGTAGTCACTTCCTTTTCTTGTTAGTCTCCATTCCTTATCTTAATATTATTGAATACTACCATTTTACTTTTTCTTTGGAGGTAACTTTCTTTTTACGATTCATTCCCTTGTTGCGCGGAGGTTATGCGCTTGCTATTGTAGTGGGTTGGCTCACACGTAATCGTGCTTCGGGTTTATTTGTATCTTATCTTACTATGTTGCTTGCTACTGTTTATTTTTCCAGCCTTACTTTCTTTTTGCTCGAACATAAACTTAATCCAATGGCTTCAACTTACAGCGATGCTTTGTGGTGGGCATTTATGAATGTGACTACCGTAGGCTCTAATATTTATGCAGTCACCCCCACAGGCAAGATTCTTTCCGTAGTGCTTGCGGCATTAGGCATGATGATGTTTCCCATCTTCACGGTGTACGTCACCGCCCTAGTGCAGAAAGCAAATGCACGAAAAGAAGCTGCAAAGAAATAGGGTGAGAGATTCATCTGTGGAATTATCTATTGGTTTCGTTGTACCACAAGCAACGACAGCTTCTTCATTTATCAATAAAGTGGAAGGGGTAATTGTTCTTTAATACCGGTTGAGCCACCTTTCTTTATATCCTCTTTGGATAACTTATGTATCCAAATACCAAAAGCTAAAGCAAGAATTATAATTAGAGCTACATCCATGATTAATCGCTTTTTGATTATTTCACAAATATAAGAATTAAAACGAAAATCCCCCTCCTTATTTGAACTGCATTCCTAAAGTTGTTATGTTTAACTTTTTGGGTGCAGTTCAAATAGGGAGAGGGACAGTAATATAATTGAATAGTTAGTATTAAGCGATGCCGTGTGCTTCTACACCGGATTCAATCTTCTTAATTAATCCTTGTAATACAGCTCCCGGGCCACATTCTGTAAAGTCGGTAGCTCCGTCCGCTACCATCTTTTTCACTGATTGCGACCAGCGTACCGAAGCTGTTAATTGTGCAACCAAATTTTTCTTTATCTCTTCAGGACAAGTATGAGGAAGAGCATCTACATTCTGATAAACAGGACATTTAGGTTCGTGAAAACTAGTTGCGTTAATGGCTGCTTCCAATTCTACTTTAGCAGGGTTCATCAGTGGAGAGTGAAATGCGCCACCTACCTTTAAAGGAAGAGCACGTTTTGCTCCGGCAGCTTTCATTAGTTCACAAGCTTTCTCAATGGCAGGTATTGAACCGGAAATGACGACTTGCCCCGGACAGTTATAGTTAGCTGCTACGCAGACATCATCTTTGATTGAAGCACAAATTTCTTCCACCTTTTCGTCCGGCAACGCAATGATAGCTGCCATGGTAGAAGGAGTTGCTTCGCAAGCTTTTTGCATAGCCATTGCACGAGCGTACACTAGTCTTAATCCGTCTTCAAAAGAAAGTGCTCCGGAAACAACTAATGCTGAAAATTCTCCTAAAGAATGTCCGGCAGTCATGTCCGGCTTGAAATTATCACCCATTGCCAATGCAGAAATCACAGAGTGAAGAAATACTGCCGGTTGAGTAACTTTTGTTTGTCTAAGGTCTTCATCGCTTCCGCTAAACATAATATCGGTAATACGATAGCCTAAAATATCGTTGGCTTTCTCAAAATGTTCCTTGGCTAAAGCCGAGTTTTCGTATAAGTCCTTACCCATGCCCACAAACTGTGCGCCTTGACCGGGGAATACAAATGCTTTCATACTTGTTCTTTTTTATTGTTTTAAATAACGACCGCAAAGGTAGTTATTTTTATTGAAACAGAAAACCTCTAAATTAGATAATGTTCATCTTCTTAGGTGAGTAACTGTGATTAAGTGGTCCGTTACCGTGTCCGATAAATACATCTTTACCTGCTTCGATAGCCCCTGCAATATATTCTTTCGCATGACTAACTGCCATATCCATCTCTTCGCCTAAAGCTAAAAAAGTAGCGATGGAAGAGGAGAGTGTACATCCTGTTCCGTGAACATTCTTACTTGCTATATGTTTGCCTGTAAATATAATAGGTTCTGTTTGAGAAGATAATTGAAGCACATCGTACATTTCATCGCCTTCTAAATGTCCCCCTTTCACCAACACAGCTTTACTTCCAAAAGTCAGCAGAGCAATCGCTGCTTCTTTCATTTCCTTCAAATTACGAATTTTTTTGCCGATGAGCACTTCTGCTTCGTCTAAGTTTGGAGTAATAAGATCGGTCAAAGGCATCAATTCGGTTGTGAGCACAGCAATTGCATCGTCTTCTATCAGCTTGCTTCCGCTGGTAGATACCATTACCGGGTCAAATACAACATATTTGGGTCGGTATTTTTTAATGCTTTCTGCGATAACTCTTACAATGGCAATATCGTTTATCATCCCAATCTTAATAGCATCCGGATGAATATCTTCCATCACTGCTTCTATTTGTCCTTTTACATATGCAGACGGAACAGGATGAATAGCTCTCACGCCTAAAGTATTTTGTACGGTTATCGCTGTGATAGCAGTGGCCGCATACGCTCCTAAGGCGGAAATAGCTTTAATATCTGCTTGAATGCCGGCTCCTCCACAACTGTCGGAACCCGCTATGCTAAGTATTACCGGATATCTTTTCATGTTTATTTTATTATTTCGGAGCTTTCCGATAAAGATAAATAGCAATTAATGAGTAAAGTATATTGGGCAACCATACGGCTAGCATAGGTGGCATATTACCATTGATAGCAAAGGTGGACGATACTGTTTGAAATAAAATATACGAGAAACTAAGTCCTAAGCCTAAGCCTAAATGAAGTCCCATTCCTCCTTTCGTTTTGCGGGAAGATAAAGATAATCCAATCACTGTTAGTATGAAAGAAGCAAAAGACATTGCTATTCTTCGCTCGTATTCAATTTCAAATTCTTTGATATTGGCAAACCCACGCTGCTTCTGCCTCGATATATATTCTTTTAGGGCAGGACTAGTCATCATCTCTTGCTGATTTCTTGCTATCAAGAAATCGGAAGGTTCCATTATCAATAGGGTATCTAAACTTTCTCCTTTTGTAATTGTTTCTTTCAAGCCTCTAAGTTCTCTAATCATATAGTCTTTCACTGTCCACTTATGAACAGACAGCGTATCATAAATGATACTGCGAGCCGTGAGGTGTGAGACTAATTTTTTGTCTTCAAATTTATCTAAAGAGAAACGATAACCTGTTTTATTATAGTCCTCATACCTCTCAATATAAGCAATTACACCACTATCAACTTCTAGTTGTACATTGCGTACGTAATCTATTTTCTTTTTTTTAATATACTTGTCTTCAAAGTTTAAGCGCGACACATTTCCTTTTGGAATGACGTAAGAGCCTAAGCCAAAGGTTACAACAGAAATAATGGCTGCCGAAATCATATAGGGGCGCATGAGTCTTTTGAAACTCATCCCGGTAGAGAACATAGCTATAATCTCGGAGTTCTCAGCTAGTTTGGAAGTGAAGAAAATAACAGCAATAAAAACAAATAGGGGACTAAAAAGATTGGCAAAGTAGGGAATGAAGTTCATGTAATAGTCGAAAATAATGCCTTTTAATGGCGTTTCGACATTCATAAACTTATCCAACTTTTCGTTAATATCAAAAACTACAGCAATGGAAATAATCAATGCAATAGCAAAAACATACGTTCCAAGGAATTTGGCGATTATATATTTGTCAATACGCTTGATTAATTTATTACCTTTAAACAGTTTTTTCATTATAGCTTACTTATAATCGGGTAGATACACGTCTTACCATCATCGGTTTCCAAGTAGAAAAATCACCTGCGATAATATGCTTACGAGCTTCTCCTACCAACCAAAGATAGAAAGCCAGATTGTGAATAGAAGCTATTTGCATGGCAAGTAATTCTTTTGCATGAAACAAATGTCGAAGGTAAGCTCTATTATATAAGGTATCTACATACGACGCACCATCAATTTCGATAGGAGAGAAGTCCTCTTTCCACTTTTCGTTGCGCATATTCATAATACCGTCTTTAGTGAAGAGCATTCCATTACGTCCGTTACGAGTTGGCATTACACAATCGAACATATCCACACCTCGTTCTATACCTTCGAGAATATTTACCGGAGTACCTACACCCATGAGATAACGAGGCTTATCTTTAGGAAGAATGTCGTTGACTAATTCTATCATTTCGTACATCTTTTCTACCGGTTCGCCTACGGCAAGTCCGCCAATAGCATTTCCATCGCATCCTTTGGAGGCAATAAATTCGGCAGATTGCTTCCGTAAGTCAGGGTAAACACAACCTTGAACAATAGGAAAAAGAGACTGCTGATAACCATACTTAGGTTCTGTTTCATTGAACCGGGTTATGCAACGGTCGAGCCAACGATGAGTAAGTCCTAAAGATTGCTTTGCATAAGCATACTCAGAGTCTCCGGGAGGGCATTCATCGAAAGCCATCATGATGTCAGCACCTATAATTCGTTCAATATCCATCACTCGTTCGGGAGTGAAAAGATGTTTAGAACCATCAATATGAGAACGGAATTCAGCTCCTTCTTCCGTCAACTTACGTATGCCGGAAAGAGAAAATACTTGGAAACCGCCACTATCAGTCAACATTGGACGGTCGAAACCATTAAATTTATGCAAACCGCCCGCCTTCTCCAAAATGTCTAATCCCGGACGAAGATAAAGATGATAAGTGTTTCCCAATATAATTTGAGCTTTAATATCTTCTTTAAGTTCAGGTAGATGCACAGCTTTCACTGAGCCCACCGTACCGACGGGCATAAAAATAGGAGTTTCTATTTGCCCATGTTCGGTAGTGATTAATCCCGCTCGAGCATTACTCTTTGGGTCGTTATATTGTAGGTCGAATTTCATTAAAAGTTCTTTCGTGTATATTTAATCGTTCTTCTTGAGATTGAAATCAATAGGCTCCGATACCTTTTCATCGGTTAGTGCCAAATCGAACACCTCTTTGATATCTGCCACGTAATGGAACGTAACTCCATTTAAGTAGACTTCCGGAATTTCTTCTATATTCTTCTTATTTTCTTTACTAAGAATAATTTCCTTTATTCCGGCTCTTTTAGCAGCTAAAATTTTTTCTTTGATTCCTCCTACCGGAAGTACTTTTCCACGAAGGGTGATTTCACCCGTCATAGCCAAATTAGCTTTTACTTTGCGCTGAGTTAAAGCAGAAGCCAAAGCTGTAGCCATTGTGATGCCTGCTGAAGGTCCGTCTTTAGGAATTGCTCCCTCGGGTACATGAAGATGAATATTCCAATTATTAAAAATTTCTTCGTCTAAATGGAGCAATCCGGAATGGGCTTTGATATATTCCAAAGCAAGTACAGCCGATTCTTTCATTACATCGCCCAAGTTACCGGTTAAAGTAAGCTTTCCACCTTTTCCCTTGCTCAAACTTGTTTCTATAAAGAGAATTTCGCCACCAACAGCTGTCCAAGCTAGTCCTGTAACTACGCCTGCATAGTCGTTTCCTTGGTATTTATCTCTTGTATATTCTTCAGCTCCTAAATAGTCGTATAAATTGTCCGGCTTTATTTCTTTGTCCGTAAAGCACCCGTTGGTAGCATATTGTCGAGCCAATTTACGAAGAATTTTTCCTATCTTCTTCTCCAATTCACGCACTCCCGACTCCCGAGTATAAGATTCTATAATTGCTTCCAAGGTGCTTTTAGGAATCTTTATATCTCCTTTTGTAATGCCGGTAGCATCCATTTCTTTGGGAAGCAAATGTTTGCGAGCTATTTCTATTTTTTCTTCAGTGATATATCCACTTACTTCTATCAATTCCATACGGTCGAGCAAAGGTCCGGGTATCGTGTTAAGATTGTTGGCTGTAGCAATGAACATTACTTTTGACAAGTCATAATCCACGTCCAAGAAGTTATCGTGGAAAGCATTGTTTTGCTCTGGATCTAATACTTCCAACAAAGCAGATGATGGGTCTCCTTGATTATCAGCATTTACTTTGTCTATCTCATCTAAAATAAAGACAGGATTGGATGAACCGGCTTTAATCAAACTTTTGATGATACGTCCCGGCATAGCTCCAATATAAGTCTTCCGATGACCGCGAATTTCTGCTTCATCGTGCACTCCACCTAACGACATACGAACATACTTCCGCTTCAAAGCTGCGGCTATAGATTTACCTAAAGAAGTTTTTCCAACTCCGGGAGGACCATATAGACAAATAATAGGAGATTTTAGATCGCCTTTTAATTTCAATACGGCTAAATGTTCAAGAATACGTTCTTTTACCTTTTCTAATCCGTAGTGGTCTTTATCTAATGTCTTTTCTGCGCTTTTTAAATTAAAATTATCGGTAGTATATACTCCCCAAGGCAGGCTGAGCATAGTCTCTAAATAGTTGAGCTGTACTCCATAATCAGGAGATTGAGGATGAGTACGTTCCAACTTTCCAAGTTCTTTATAGAAAGCTTCTTTCATTTTCTCATCCCATTTCATCTTGCCGGCCTTCTTACGCATCTCTTCTATCTCTTGTTCTTGACCGCCTTCACCAAGTTCATCTTGAATATTCTTTATTTGCTGTTGCAAAAAATATTCTCGTTGTTGTTGGTCTATGTCTTCACGAGTACGCATCTGAATAGATGTTTTGATGTCCGCCAATTGAACTTCTCTATTCAAAAGTTCCAATAATCTATAGGCACGCTTTTGCAAAGAATCTATTTGCAAAAGCTCTATTTTCTCATCTTTACGAAGAGGCAAATTTGTACATATATAGTTGATTAAGAACATACTATTGCTAATGTTCTTAATGGCAAAGGCTGATTCTTGATGCGACATATCCGATGCCTTGATGTAGTGAACTGTTAAGTCTCTACATGAATCAACGAGTGCGTTAAATTCTTTGCTTTTCTTCTGAGGTAGTATTTCGTTTTGCAATTCCACTGTTCCTACCAAATAAGGCGAAGTTTCTACAATGCTCTTTAATTCAAGACGCTTCATTCCCTGAAGAATGACGGTCGTGGATTGGTCGGGCATTTTTAAAACACGTATAACCTTGGCAATAGTTCCGGTGGTGTATAAGTCTTCAAATTTAGGCTCGTCTACTTCTGACGATTTTTGGCAAGTAATAGCAATGTAACTCTCGTTTTTATAGGCTTCATTCACTAACTTCATCGAAGATTTTCTAACTATGCTTACCGGGAGAAGAACTCCGGGAAACAAAACCATATTTCGTAATGGTAAGACCGGAATATTATCCTCAATTTTGATATCAAATAATTGCTCTTCATTGCCGTCAAAATCTGCAATTAATGAGAAACCATTTTCCCCGGTATCCTCCATTTTACTTAAAGATTCTTTTCTTATCATTTCGTTGTTATTGAGTTCGTGTCATTAAATCGCACAAACGCTGCAAAGGTAATCTATTCTTCACGAATAAGGAAATACCTTTTAAATAAATATGTGAGTTTTTCGTGAAATAATGGAATGAAAAGAGAATAAAGAAGCGTAATTTATCTATTTTTGGAGAATATATTTAATAATTACAGAATGGCAAATCCATATTTTCAGTTTAAACAATTCACTATCAGACACGATAAATGTGGTATGAAGGTAGGAACGGATGGTGTACTTTTAGGTGCTTGGGCTGATGTTTCGCAAAATACTCACCATATACTAGATATTGGAACAGGTACCGGATTGGTTGCACTTATGTTAGCTCAACGGTGTGAAGCTGAAATTGTAGCGTTGGAAATAGAAAAAGAGGCTGCTATTCAAGCAAAGAAAAATGTAGAAATGTCGCCGTGGAAGGAGAGGGTTAGTGTCGTTTGTGAAGACTTTAATAGTTTTGTTTCTGAACGCAAGTTTGACGTGATTGTTTCTAATCCTCCGTATTTTATGGACTCTCTAAAATCGACTGATACGCAAAGAAGCACAGCACGTCATACCGATGAACTTACCTATTATAATTTGGTATTTAAAGCTGCTAATCTACTAAATATTCATGGTCATTTTTCTTTAATTATTCCTACGAAAGTAGTAGAAATAATCCGAGAGATTGCTTTAGTCTCTCACTTATATATTGTAAAACAAACTGATGTTTTGCCTACTTTAAAAACTCTTCCTAAACGAAGCCTTTTATCACTCGCTTTTGAACAAATAGATTATGAAAAGGAAGAATTAGTAATCGAATTATCTCGACATATATACAGCAAAGAATATATCAATTTGACGAAAAATTATTACTTAAAGATGTAAACTACTCATTCTTCTTTCCTTGGATTTTTCTTTTTGGGCGCAAGAGTAGGGGTTGTCATTTTCTTTATAAATGCTCGATTCCGATTTATTAGCACTCGATTTCGATTAGTTATATCTTCCACAATAGCATCTCCAATCGGCTTGAGGTCACTTATATATTCCGAAGCTTTCTGCAATACATTAGTTGGTTCTTTCCGTCTTTTCTGTGGAATAAGCACATTCAATCCTTTGCTGATAATCTCTACATCCACATTTTTCTCTGCCATTATAGGATCGCCGTCGAAGTGAATAACGCCAGGTTTAGATCTAAGAATACGAACTTTCTTGCATTTATACGTTTTTATTCTACTGTTTTGGTCGATTGTTTTATTGAATAATTGAAACGAAAGGGTAGGGATGTCAAGTACTGTAAAAGGTTCTAATATAGTAACATCCATTAACCCATCCTCCAAAGAAGCCTGAGGAGCTATGTAAGCATTATTGCCATATTGTGAAGCATTTGCACAAGCAATAAGGAATGCTTTATGTTTTACTGTTCCATCTTCATTCTCAAGCTCATAAGTTTCCGGTTTGTAGTTAAGACTCTCGTGGAGAGTGTTTTCTAGATAAGTAAGTAAACCTCTTTTGCCCGATTCTGCAAATTTTAAACTAACGAAAGCATCAAAGCCAACTCCACAGGTACAAAAAAAGAGCCTATTATTAATCTTACCATAATCTATAGTGCATAATTTTCCTTTGTTTATCACATCTATCGCTCCTTTCACGTCCATTGGTATTTGCAAATGTCTAGCTAATCCATTACCTGAACCACAAGGTATTATGCCTAGTGAGGTTTTAGTATGAATAAGCGAACGAGCTATTTCATTGATAGTTCCATCTCCTCCAATGGCTACTACGATGTCTATCCCATCGGTCACCGCTTGCGCTGCTATCTCAATAGCATGTCCTGCTTTTTGAGTAGGAGTGATTACAAAATCATATTTTTCCTTATCAATCCTTTCTTTCAGTTGGTTCACAATGAACTCCTTGTTCTGTGTACCCGAAATCGGATTTATAATAAATATAATTTTTTTCTTTTCGTCCATGTGACTTCTTTCTTAATATAAACATGATGGTGGACAAAAGTAATAAATATAATGATAACATAAAAAAATAGACAATATTTATATATCTCATCTATTCCCCATGATAAAAAAATCAGTTGCTTTTTTTTACGAGAAAAATCATAATACGATTATAATAGGTTATTTAATTGTAAATTAATAAGTTATATAACTATTGATGCTTCTATAATCATTTTTTTTAGAGCAACTGTACATTTACTCACAATTATGAGCTGCATTTGTAATTAAGCGCATTGTGATAGAAAATCGCATATAGATATTTTACATTTGTAAAGCATACTTAGCAAAATGGACTAAATTACAAAAAGACACAATGTGGAATTGTAATTTAATCAATGTATTTTTGTTTCAATATAACATTTATACAACAAAATGTATTTGATTTACATTTATACCAATTAAGTAGCCAAAACAGAAATGTATATTTATAAATACTAATAATATTACTTATATAGTGCTTTAAAAGAGATTGTTATTATATAATATTAATATTATTAGATTATCAATGGGAGGATATTAATAACAACAAATGTTACACTATACAATATAATGAGAATTTATTTTAATATACTATTGATAATTAAATAGATTGGTTGATTTATATAAATTGAATTATATGCTACTTTAAGTAATGTTTATAATTGTGTCACTTCTTTTTATATACAAATATAATATCAATGTATATATGTGAAATATACAATTTGCACATTAAGTTTGTATATGTAAATTAATACTTTTATATTTGTACCGTAAAAGAAATAAATGTATTAACTCCTTTAGAATAGCTAGATTGATGGAAATGAAAGATAGAATATTAGAAATTATAAAAAAAGAAGGTTTAACTCCTTCTCAATTTGCGGAAAATATAAATATTCAACGTTCCGCTCTATCTCATATACTAAACGATAGAAATAAACCCAGCTTGGATGTGGTGACTAAAATTCATAAGACTTACGATTATCTCAATTTGGAATGGTTGTTGTCGGGTGTCGGTGAGATGATAAAAAAAGAAAGGGTTAATGAAGAATATCAGACTTCTTTGTTCGATGAGACTGCGTTAAATACGGGTGATGTTACATCTGTTTCAGAAAATCGCAAGGAAATCACCTCTAATCAGCCACTTTATACCCCTAAAGAGATTGTAAAAGAGGAAGTTAAGTATATAGAAAGACCTGCAAGGAAAATTACGGAAATAAGAATTTTCTTTGATGATAACACCTATGAAATATTTAAGGGGGAAAAATAAAAGAAATTCGTGTATCTTTGTCGGTCAATAGTACTTATTTTATTATAGCAATGAAAAAATATATTTTAGACTTAACGGTAACCGCTAACGTCAAGTTGCATGCCAATTATGTGCTGCTGAAGATGACGCATACCAATCCTCTACCGGAAATGAAACCGGGACAATTTGCGGAGATACGAATAGATGGCTCTTCTACTACTTTTTTGCGCAGACCTATCTCTATTAATTATATAGATAGAAAGACTAATGAAGTTTGGTTTCTAATACAACTTGTAGGCGACGGTACGGGCTGTTTAAGCCGAATTACAGTAGGAAGTGTAGTTAATGTGGTAATTCCTTTGGGAAATGGATTTACACTGCCTGAAAAGTCCTCTAAAAAGCTTTTACTAGTTGGAGGAGGTGTTGGTACTGCTCCGCTCTTGTATTTGGGAGAACAATTAGTAAAGAACAGTTGTCAACCGACTTTTCTTTTAGGCGCACGTTCGAACAAAGATTTACTTCAATTAGACGATTTTAAACAGTATGGTGAAGTTTATACTACTACCGAGGACGGAAGTGATGGTGAAAAAGGATACGTAACTCAACATTCTATTTTGCAAAGTTTACATTTTGACAGAATATATACTTGTGGACCCAAACCGATGATGCTTTCGGTTGCTAAATATGCAAAAGCTCATGAAATAGATTGCGAAGCTTCGCTTGAAAACATGATGGCATGCGGAGTTGGTGCTTGTTTATGCTGTGTAGAAAATACAGATGAAGGGCATTTATGTGTATGTAAAGATGGTCCTGTTTTTAATATAAAGAAACTACTATGGCAAATTTAAGTGTAAATATAGGCGAACTACAAATGGAGAATCCGGTGATGACAGCATCCGGTACATTTGGATATGGTAAAGAGTTCGAAGACTTTATAGAATTGGAGCGAATAGGCGGTATAATTGTAAAGGGTACTACTATTCACAAGCGAGAAGGAAACCCTTATCCACGTATGGCAGAGACTCCTTCAGGAATGTTAAACGCTGTGGGACTGCAAAATAAGGGAGTTGATTACTTTATAGAACATATCTATCCTCAGATAAAAGACATAAATACCAACATGATTGTAAATGTGTCGGGATCTACCATAGATGATTATGTAAAAACTGCAGAACTTATTGGAGAACTTGACAAGATTCCTGCTATAGAATTGAATATTTCATGTCCTAATGTAAAGCAGGGAGGTATGGCGTTTGGAGTGTCAGCAAAAGGAGCGTCTGAAGTAGTAAAAGCAGTGCGTCAGGCTTACAAAAAGACACTTATCGTGAAATTATCTCCTAATGTGACAGACATCACGGAAATAGCTCGAGCAGCAGAAGAGTCAGGTGCTGATAGTGTTTCTTTAATAAATACGTTGTTGGGAATGGCAATAGATGCAGAACATTGTCGTCCTGTGCTCTCCACTATTACCGGAGGTTTAAGTGGAGCAGCCGTTAAACCGATAGCTCTTCGCATGGTTTGGCAAGTATCTAAAGCGGTAAATATTCCTGTCATAGGTTTAGGCGGAATAATGAATTGGAAAGATGCAGTAGAATTTATTCTTGCCGGAGCATCTGCCGTTCAAATTGGAACAGCAAATTTTATTGACCCTAGTATTACTGTAAAGATTATAGATGGTATCAATGACTATCTTGAACGTCATGGTTACTCATCCGTTAAAGATATAATAGGTGCACTAGAAGAGTAATTTTATATAACAAAATGCCGTCCTCTTCTAAAGCGAGAGGACGGCATTTTAATTTCAAATAATTCCTTCTTTCGAGGAAAGGAATTGCAGGTTATAGCAAGTCCGGTCTTAGCCGTTTAGTACGTTCCATTGATTGTTGAAATTCCCATTCCTTAATATTGGCTTCGTGTCCTGAAAGCAAAATATCCGGGACTTTCCATCCTTTATAATCTGCCGGACGAGTGTAAATAGGAGCTGCTAAAAGATTGTCTTGGAAAGAATCGGAAAGAGCCGATTGCTCATCTGATATAACCCCCGGAATGATGCGAATGATAGCATCAGCCATTATAGCAGCGGCTAATTCGCCGCCGGTAAGTACGTAATCTCCAACGCTTATCTCTTTGGTTATCAAATGTTCACGTATTCTATAATCAATTCCTTTGAAATGTCCACAAAGAATTATCAAATTGCCGCTCAGCGACAAGGTATTTGCCATTTTTTGGTCAAATTGTTCGCCATCGGGAGTCGTGAAAATGATTTCATCATACGTCCGTTCTGCTTTTAGTGCATTGATACACCTTTCAATTGGTTCTATTTTCATCACCATTCCGGCACATCCTCCAAAAGGATAATCATCTACTTTATGATGTTTGTCGGTAGTGTAATCTCGAAGATTGTGTATGTGAATCTCTGCCAACTTTTTGTTTTGAGCACGTTGCATAATGGAGCAATTGAAGAAACCTTCAATCATTTCGGGCAAAACAGTAAGGATATCTATTCGCATTTTATATTATTTTCTGCAAAAGTACGAATATTATGCTTGGCACTAACTGTTATTGATGAAGAAAATGCTTATTTTTGTCGAAAACAAAGTCTCACGATATGATAGCAAAAGAAAGAATCGATCAATTGCGTAAAGAATTGCATCAACACAATTATAATTATTATGTACTTAACGCACCTCAAATATCAGATAAGGAATTTGACGACTCTTTGCGAGAACTACAGGATTTAGAAAAAGAACATCCTGAATATAAAGATGATAACTCGCCCACTATGCGTGTTGGAAGCGATATAAACAAAAATTTTAAGCAAGTTACGCATCAATATCCCATGCTTTCATTGGCAAATACTTATTCCGAAGGTGAGGTTGCCGAATTCTATGAACGAGTTAAAAAATCATTGAATGAAGAATTTGAGATTTGCTGTGAAATGAAATACGACGGAACTTCTATTTCATTAACTTACGAAAACGGAAAGTTGCTAAGAGCCGTTACGCGCGGAGATGGCGAAAAGGGAGATGATGTTACTGATAATGTAAAGACTATAAGGAGTATACCTCTAGTTTTACAGGGAGATAATTATCCTAAAGAATTTGAAATAAGAGGGGAAATATTGATGCCATGGACTGTGTTTGAAGGACTTAACAGAGAACGAGAAGCACAAGAAGAACAACTTTTTGCAAATCCTAGAAATGCAGCTTCGGGTACATTAAAACTTCAAAACTCATCGGTTGTAGCTTCGCGTAAATTGGATGCTTATCTCTATTATCTGTTAGGAAAGGACATCCCTTGCGATGGACATTATGAGAATTTAAAAGAAGCAGGGAAATGGGGATTAAAAATTTCAGATTTAACGCGTAAATGCAAGACTTTACAAGAAATATTTGACTTTATTAGTTATTGGGATGTAGAGCGCAAAAATCTTTCGGTCGCAACGGATGGGATTGTACTAAAAGTTAATTCTATTCGTCAACAAAAGCACCTTGGTTATACCGCAAAGTCTCCTCGATGGGCTATCGCCTACAAGTTTCAGGCCGAACAAGCTTTGACGCGGCTTAACGAAGTCAGCTATCAAGTAGGACGCACCGGGGCAATTACTCCCGTGGCAAACCTAGATCCTGTTCAACTTTCGGGAACCGTAGTCAAAAGAGCTTCCCTTCATAATGCTGACATTATCGAGGGGTTGGATTTGCATATTGGCGATATGGTTTATGTAGAGAAAGGCGGAGAAATTATTCCAAAAATTACCGGAGTAGATAAAGATGCCCGTTTTATGATAGGCGAAAAGGTGAAGTTTATTACCCATTGTCCCGAATGTGGAAGTCCATTGATTCGATACGAAGGAGAATCTGCTCATTATTGTCCCAACGAAACAGCTTGTTCGCCTCAAATAAGAGGAAAAATAGAACACTTTATTAGTCGTAAAGCAATGAATATTGATGGGTTAGGTCCTGAAACTATTGAGCTATTTTATGATTTAGGACTTATTAAAAATGTGGCGGATTTATATACTCTAAAGGTTGAAGATATTAATAAATTAGAGCGAATGGGTGATAAATCGGCTGAGAAGATAATCTTCGGCATCGAAAAGTCCAAAATAGTACCTTTTGAACGAGTTTTGTTTGCTTTAGGTATTCGCTTCGTTGGAGAAACGGTAGCAAAGAAAATAGTAAAAGCTTTCTCTTCAATTGAAAATATAGAGCAAGCAAGCTTGGACGAATTAATTCATGTAGATGAGATTGGCGAGAGAATAGCTCAAAGCATTATCCTCTATTTTAAAAATGAAGTTAATCAACAGTTGATAGCAAACTTAAAAGCAGCCGGATTGCAAATGAAAGCCGAAGAGATAGATAAAAGTAATTATAGCGATAAGCTTGCAGGACTATCTATCGTAATAAGTGGTGTTTTCACCCATCATTCGAGAGATGAATACAAGGAAATGATAGAAATTAACGGAGGGAAAAATGTAGGAAGTCTGTCTGCCAAGACAAGTTTTATACTCGCCGGTGACAATATGGGACCAAGTAAACTTGAAAAAGCAGAAAAATTAGGCATAAGAATAATAAACGAAGAGGACTTTTTAAAGCTTATTATGTAGCTTTTTAATGCTATATTCTTAATTATTCTATGATAAAGCATAGTAAAAACAGAAAATATTCGTACTTTTGTAGCCTAAAGAATTGAGATTATTCTAAATTTATGATACAGACAAAATTAAGAGGTATGGGAGTAGCATTGATTACTCCTTTTAAAGAAGATGAAAGTGTTGATTATGACGCTCTAATTCGCTTGGTCGACTATCAACTCCAAAATGGAACAGACTTCTTATGCGTATTGGGTACTACCGCAGAAACACCCACATTGACAACAGAAGAAAAGAATAAGATTAAAGCTCTTGTCATAGAACGAGTGAACGGTAGAATACCTATTCTTCTTGGCGTAGGTGGAAATAACACAAAAGCTGTGGTAGATGCGCTCAAAGAAGATGATTATACAGGAGTAGATGCTATTTTGTCTGTGGTCCCATATTACAATAAGCCCTCGCAAGAAGGTATATATCAACACTATAAAGCTATAGCAAATGCTACTGCTTTGCCAATCGTCCTTTATAATGTGCCCGGTCGTACCGGCGTAAATATGACGGCTGAAACAACTTTACGCATTGCGAAAGAATTTAAGAATGTGATTGCAATCAAGGAAGCTTCCGGAAATATCACCCAAATGGATGATATAATAAAAAATAAGCCGGCAAACTTCAATGTGATTTCCGGAGATGACGGCATTACGTTCCCATTAATTACTTTGGGAGCAATAGGTGTTATCTCTGTCATTGGTAATGCTTTTCCCCGTGAATTTAGTAGAATGGCTCGTTTGGCTTTAGCTGGTGATTTTGCCAACGCATTAACCATACACCACAGCTTTACAGAGCTTTTCCAATTACTATTTGTAGATGGTAATCCTGCGGGAGTTAAAGCAATGTTAAATGCTATGGGATTGATTGAGAATAAGCTACGCTTACCGTTGGTACCTACTCGTATCACAACCTTTGAAAAGATGCGTACTATTCTAAATCAATTGAATATAAAATGTTGAATTTGATAGATGTTTATATAAAATACATCTCTCATCAATTTGCTTGTCCAACCGGATTTAGTGGTCGTGTGGCGACACAACTCATGAATATCTTTAATGGCAAAATGTATCAAGTATGTTCCAACATTATTTCTGAATTTTCTGATCAGCGTATATTAGACATCGGTTTTGGTAATGGATATATGCTTCATATTATCCAACAACAAAATAATGATAATGACCTTTATGGCGTTGAAATTTCTAATGATGCCTTGCGATTAGCTAAGAGAAGATTAGGAATAGACTCACAACTCTTTATCGGAACTGCTGAAAAATTAAATTTCGAAAACTGTTTCTTCAACGTAATATACACAATAAACACATTTTATTTTTGGCAAAATCCATCGAGCGCACTGACTGAAGTTAAGCGTACATTGGCTGTAGGAGGACTATTCATCAATATCTGCTATACAAAAAAATGGTTAGATAAACTGAAATACACCAAATATGAATTTAATAAAAAGATGAATGAAGACATTGTTCAATTACACATTGAAGCGGGCTTTAGCTCTGTTGAATTAAAGGTTATAGAACAGAATAAGTCATTCTACATAATGTGTACAAAATGAGAGCTTCAAGCAACTTCTAGTACTTCCGACTACTGTCTTATTCATTCGCCAACTTTTTTCAATCTTTTCTCAGTGATTTGTAACGTACATTTGTTTTATAGAGAGTTTGTTTCATCAAAGTCTATTGTAAGTCTCTTCCAAAATTTCTGTTAGTTTTTAAAGTCTTCAGTATGTTTCAAAAAGTCTTCAGTATTATTTTAAAAGTCTTCAGTATTATTTCATGCAACAAAGAGGTGCATTTTTATGAATTGCCAAATTCCCAAGAATACGTATAACCTCAACTTTTTTACAATTAGGGGTACCATCATCCATTTTACAAACAATTATAAAAAAAAGAAAGACTTCTACACAAGTAAAAGTCTTCTTTTTTTTATGTGACCCCGATAGGATTCAAACCTATAACCTTCTGATCCGTAGTCAAATGCTCTATTCAGTTGAGCCACGGGGCCAATTGTTTAACGGGTGCAAAGATATGTACTTTTTCTGAATTTACAAGGGTTTAAAGCTCTTTTTTAATTATTTTATTCGATGAACCGAGAATTAAATAATTGCCATCCTAACGTTAATCCTACATTCCAATTCTTAGAAGGTGAACTATAATAGTTTACGAACGCACTGATTGCTCCGACAGGCAATTGACAAACAATAGATAGTTCTCCCATGTGCTGAAATTTAGAAAATGCTTTACCATAAAATGCTTTGTTTATCGCATTTTTCTCAATTGGCAGTATAGGCAAAAAACCATATAATTCAGTGCGTACCTGAAACATATTATTAATAAGGTAAATAGGCTTTATTCCGAATCCAATATACTGATTAGCTCTAAAAGCTTCATTATACGATAGTTTGCTATGCGAAGTAGGCGTAAATTCTCCGGCTTGTAACAAAGTAGCGGTGTAGTTTTCAGAGAAATTACGTGAAGAGTAATAAGTTTCAAGATATCCTCCCAAAGAAAAATGTGGAGCTAACTTATAATAGCTTTCGTTTTTATAATGGAATTGCAACCACGCTTGCTTTTTCTCGTATTTAAGTACCCCTAAAGTATCTTTTCCAAATGAGGTCATTTCTTTTCCGGTAAATATCTGTGCAGTAATAGATTCACTAGTTCCTTGAGTGGCAAACTGCTTATAGTTCAACGTACTTCCTCCAAAAAAGATAGAGCCTCCAAATATGTCATAATAACTTCTATCATGTTTAGCATTATCAAAATTGATGATACTAGTTTGGAAATAAGAATCTTCCAGACGACCTATACCAATCCCAAATTCCGCCTTTTTCTTTGACATAAATGGGAGAGCAGACTTTATTTTTATAAACTTCTCCTTTTTCTTATTAAATGCCGGTTTATCGTTACTTGAAAAGAGTTTATCCTTTTTAAAATAATCAAAAGTAGAAATAGAAGCCATGAATTTGAAAGAGCTTGGCACGTCCGTGGACAAATCAATTCTTGCGGCAAATTGAACGTTATTATACACTTTACCCATCTGCCCATCAAGAGTAAATTCCTTTGAATAGAAGTTTAGATCTTGGTAAGATGCTCCAAAATAGACTTGATTGGAACTGCTCGAAGATACGCTTCCTCCCACACGTATAGAGAAGTTTTCTTCCATTTTTACTTTCAAATTTAAATCATAAGTCTCGTCTTGAGGATTGTAGACCGCATGAGGAATTATTTCGGAGATAATATTATCCGAAAGTAATCTAAAATATCCTTTTTTTACATCTTCATATGTAAATATTTCATTTTCAGCTTCGTGAAATTCTTTTCTTATATACTTGCGTTGCTGTGCATTGGCTCCTTGGATATTTACGTTTCGGAAACGAAGTTCAGGCAGATTGCTTTTATAAACTAATCTGCGCAATCGAATATTATCCATATTTACACGACGAGGAATACGCTTTTTGATAGAATCCATTAAACTTATGGTACGGTTATAGCCAATGTCGTGAAGTTCTTGTACTCTTCCAAAGTCCATTAAGCCTACATCGTTGTATTTGAATGTCATCAAGATGCCTAAAGAATCAGGAAGAGAATAATCACTCTTTTGCATTACCATATTCTCTATTTGACTCATCAAATCTTTTTCATTAGGTTTTATGGGGTTGGAAGCAACTACACTACCTATTATAATGTCCGGATGAAAATCATCACGCATCACATCGGTTGGAAAGTTATTATAAATACCTCCGTCATAAGCTAATACACCATTTATTTCAATTGGCTTAAACATACCCGGAAAACTCATGGAAGCTCTTACCGCATCGCCTAAATCGCCATCCTTCATCACTAATTGTTTCTTATTATAAACATCGGAAGCTATACATCGAAAAGGTACAAACAAATTATCAAAATTTCTTCCACTCGAAGCTGTAGCCCGTGCAAACATATCAATAAACACCAAATTCATTTGAATAGGATTAACTACGCTGGAAGGCAAAAATTGAGGTTTATTTGTTTTTAAAGAATCTTTGAACGATAAACGAAGATTGAAAAACTCGGGAGTAGGTGGATTCTTTTTAAAATAATAGATATATTTCTCCTCAACTTCGCCTGTTGACCAACGTTTAAAGTCGTCTGATTTTAGTATTTCTTCCATTTCATCGGGAGAATATCCCATAGAATACAATGCACCGATGATAGCTCCCATAGAAGTACCGGTAATGTAATCTATGGGTATATTATTTTCTTCTAAAGCTCTTATAATACCTATGTGAGTCATCCCTTTGGCTCCACCGCCACTAAGAACAAGACCTACCTTTTGAGCATGCAAGTTGGTAATTATAAATAAGCTAAAAAATAATGTATAAAGTATCTTCTTCATGAAATATGCTATCCTCTAAATGCCTTTATTATGTACGAAAGCTCAAATATATAGAATAGTTTAGAATTAATCTTTCTATTTGGTGATTAATTTACGAAAAAGAAAAGGCATTATAGCTTTTTACTTCTATAATGCCTTTTAAAAGCCTATGAACTTATGATTGTTATTAATTAATCATATCTACACTTCTTTTTACAAAGTTATTTAACGCTTCGCCTTTCAACATATTATTTTGCAAAAGTGCTAA
>JAVVPX010000027.1:0-19429 GCA_036655555.1 Bacteroidaceae bacterium
ATTTCCGGGAAGATTAATCGTTACTTCATCAAAAAGTGGGCGTCCAATTGAATATATCGGTTTACCCGGACACACTTGATAAAATCCCATTGAATTGAGAATATACCATGCAGACATTTGTCCACAATCTTCATTTCCTGAAAGTCCATCTACGTTATTGGAGTACTGATTATAAAGTACACTATCGCACAATGCTTGAGTTTTCCATGGTTGATTGACATAATTGTATAAATGTATAATATGATGACTTGGTTCATTCCCATGAGCATATTGACCTATCAATCCGGAAATATCTACCGAAGTAGATTTTCCTTCCAAAGAAGAATCTACAGAAAAAAGCGAATCCAACTTATTAATAAAAGCTTTCTCTCCGCCCATCAACTTCACTAAGCCATCCACTTTGTGAGGAACAAACCAAGTCCATTGCCAAGCAGTTCCTTCACAATAGTCATCATTACGATGATTAGAAGAACGGGGATTAAACGGTGTACGCCATTTACCTTCTGAATCAAGTCCACGCATAAAACGGATTGATTTATCAAAATAAAATTCGTAAGCATCAGCAAAACGTGCATATTTTTTTTGATTATCTACATCGCCCAAAGCTCCGGCAAATTCAGAAATACACCAATCATCATACGCATATTCCAATGCTTTGGCTACAGATTCATTCTCACGGTCACAAGGGACATAACCTATTGTATTTTTATAATACTTAGACATCGGCATCACGCAAGGAAGCACTAACGGAGGACAAACGATACCCACAGTATCATATTCCGCTGTACGTAAACAGGCTTTATAAGCTTCTTGTACATCAAAATCGCGAGCCCCTTTCATATAGGCATCTACAATAACAGGAACAGCATTATAGGCAATCATCGTACCTGTATAATTAGAATTCAAATCCCACATAGGTAAAATTCCACCTTCTTGATGCTTCTTAACCAACGAAGTGATAAAATCATTATTTAGCTTTGGATCAATAATTGTCATCAATGGATGTAGTGCACGAAATGTATCCCATAAAGAGAATATGGTATAAATAGGTTTATTTACATCTCCCTGATGTATTTTCAAATCCATTCCACGATAACGGCCATCTATATCCGTAAACAAATTAGGAGAGATAGCAGTATGATAAAGTGCAGTATAAAATATAGTTTTCTGATTACTATCTTTAGTAGTAATATCAATCTTCGATAAATTGTCATTCCATGCCTTACGAGCATCTATTCTGACTTTTTCGAAATCCCATCCCGGTATTTCAGCCTCTATATTCTTTTGAGCACCTTCCATATCTACGGCAGAGATGCCAATCTTTACAAATACTTGCTCATTTTCTTTAGTATCAAAATGCAACAACACTTTTGCTGTCGGCAGCAATGCGCCACCTTCATCCAAAGCCATAGAGTCCGTCACCATAGTATAAGTGAATGGTTTAGAAAATTTGGCATAAAAATTAATAAATTGGTCAAAAGCCCAATAAACCGTTTTTTTACGTCCTCTAATTTCGGTATCACTAATGACTTCAATCTCCATATCTTCATTTTTCTGACGTTGCAGACTATAATCTAAATCTAAAACGAACCCTGATTCTTTACTTTCAGGAAAAGTATAGCGATGAATAGCTGCACGCTTCGTTGCGCTCAGTTCTGCCTTTACTCCGTATGTTTCTAAAAACACAGAATAATATCCGGGAACAGCGACTTCATTTTTATGAGAGAACACAGAAGCATAAGCCATTTGCTGGCTTTCCGAACCCATAGAATTATATTTTTGTTTGCCAACAGTAGGCATTATCAATACATCTCCTAAATCTCCACATCCTGTGCCACTCAAATGAGTATGAGAAAAGCCGTTAATAGTAGAATCAGCATAATAATATCCGGAACAAGCATCCCATTGATAAATACGAGTATCAGGACCGGGCTGAATCATTCCATGAGGAAAAACAGGACCGGGAAAAGTATGTCCATGTCCACCTGTTCCAATAAATGGATTTACAAAATCAACATATTCTTTGTTGTTTATTAATGAATTGCTACAAGAATTCAGAGCCAACAATACTGTCAGAGTTCCGATGATGTATGCCTTTAATTTCATAGTACTTAAGTGTTGTTACGTTTTAGTTAAAGTTTAATCTTTTATTTACTTGATTGGATATAAATATTACTACCCGTTATTCTGTAACTAATCGGGATGGAATTTTTCAATGAGTTCAAAACCGAGTCAACAGACCCTCTTAAAGGCAATGAGCCAGAATAAGTATTTGTACTAATATTGGGCGACAATATTATTTTTACATCATAAAAGCGTTCTAACGTATTGGCTATTTCAAAGATTGTTGCTTTTTCGAATGGGATTAAATTATTTCGCCAAACAATATCCAATTTAGCATTAATCTGTTTTACTTGTAAACGTTTTGTTATTTTATTGAATTCAGCTTTTTGTCCGGGAGAAAGAACAATCATTCCTTCTTCATTATTACCTTTAACTTCTACCTCACCCTCTATCAAAGTAGCTTTAGCTACATTCTCTTTTTTATTACACTGTATATTAAAATGAGTACCTAATACTTTAACTTGAAAGACATCAGTCTTTACAATAAAAGGTTTCGTTTTATCTTTAGCAACTTCAAAATAAGCTTCTCCTTCCAAGAATACATTTCGTTGGGATTTAGCAAAACTCTTAGCATACTTTAATACAGTGGATTGGTTTAGCCAGACTTTAGTTCCATCAGGAAGTGTTACTTCCTTCACTGTTTCGTTAGCAGAAACAGATACGACAATATCATCCGATAAAATCTGTTCTTTTAAAAGATGAGAAAATCCCAAAGTACAAGCAGCAACAATGGCAATCATTGCGGCATATTTCATTAGTAGGGGAATCAGTCGGAATCTTCTCCTGAGCTATTTTCTAATTCTATTCGTTTATATAGGGCTTTCTTTTTCTTATCAAGAAAATCTTGCTGTGAGAATTGTTCCTGCTTCCCGGAATGAAAAGCCTCTTCTAATTCAAAAAGGATACGTTCGTTTTCCTTCGAATCTTTCATCCACGCATTAATCGCTTTGAAGTCTTCCTCTGAGCATTCTCTATTCAAATATCTTAATACTATCTCTTCGCTTAAGTTATCCATGCTTTTAATTTCTTTATATACCTAATCATTAAACAATCGGACAGGCAAAAACACTTACCATCGCAATATTATTAATATTAATAATATAATTAAATGGCTCAATCTTTCACGTAAAAACCTTAAAGCTTTATACATGTGAGCTTCCACCGTTCTCATAGATATATCGAGGGCTTCTGCAATTTCTTTGTTTTTCATTCCATGCAAATAGCTAAGTTTAAAGACTTCTTTGCATTTATCCGGAAGCTCATTGATTACTTGATAAATTTCTTTTCTAAGTTCCGTGTTCTCTATTCTTTTTATTGTATCATTATAATCGGGTTGGTAGAACTCTAATTTCCTTTTATAAAGTTCTTCCACTTCCGCGCCATAATTATTTTCTATTTTTTTATGTTTAAGTACATTGATAGATTTTGTATAAACAGCTCGATAAAGAAATGCTTGTATTTGTTCTCCAACCTCAATGGAATCTCTTCTTTTCCACAAGTCAACAAAGACATCCTGAACAACGTCTTCCGCCTCATCATCACTCAAAAAACGAGTCGCATAATAAAGTAAATTCGAGTAATACTTATGGAATAATGTATTATACGTTATGTCAAAATTTCCATTCATGCAATGTATATTTCTATTTGTGTCATGGTTAATGAAGTTGTTTACATTGTGTACACACTTTCTTTTAATGCTAAAAAAATCAATTAACCTTTTTAACCTTACTTATGCACAAAGATACTCTTTAATTATAATTTAGCCAATAACTTGAGCTGTAAACTCCTTTTCTATTGTTTAAGAGATTCCGAAGCACTTTCAAAAGAATAGAGTCAAACGTCTTCTGCTTATTATAAATAATGCTGATGACTTTTGAAATAATACTGATGACTTTTGAAATAATACTGATGATTTTTGAAAACAAAGGAAGAACTTTGACGAAACAAATAATTGATATTATTTGTTTCGTCAACTGTCAACTTATTTAGTACACTACAAAATAAGTATTTCAAGAAAACATTAACACAAGAATATAATGTAATTCTATTTAGTTCAGTTCATATTTTTGAGAATTTCAATCTTTGAAAAATCTGTCAATTTCAAAAGGAGTAATTCTTTATTTAAAATATGAACTGAGCCAATTTTATCCGGATGCAATACTATTTCTTGTACCCGTACACTGCTAAATCTCCCAATTCTTCTTCGATACGGAGTAACTGATTGTACTTTGCCATACGGTCGGAACGGCTTAGCGAACCGGTCTTTATCTGTCCTGAATTAGTGGCCACGGCAATATCGGCAATAGTGGAATCTTCTGTTTCACCGGAACGATGAGAAGTAATGGTAGTGTAGCCGTTGCGATGAGCCATCTCAATGGTGTTCAGTGTTTCGGTTAACGAACCTATCTGATTCACTTTTACTAAAATAGAATTGGCACATTCTTCTCTGATACCTTTCGACAAAAAATCTACGTTGGTCACAAACAAATCATCGCCCACCAATTGGCAATCATTTCCCAAACGTTTGGTGAGTAACTTCCAGCCTGCCCAATCATTCTCGCTCATGCCATCTTCGATAGAATCTATTGGATATTTATCTACCAATTTCTCTAAATAATCCACTTGCTCGGCTGCCGTTCTCTTCTTGCCCTTTTCTCCCTCGAAAATAGTATAGTCGTAGATGCCATCTTTATAAAATTCCGAAGAAGCGCAATCCAATGCGATAGTAATATCTTTTAAAGGAATATAACCGGCAATCCTCACCGCTTCCAAAATACTATCGAGCGCATCTTCCGTACCATTAAGCGCAGGAGCAAAGCCACCTTCATCGCCGACCGCCGTGCTTAATTCTCTATCGTGAAGTACTTGTTTGAGCGCATGAAAGACTTCCGCACCCATTCTCAAAGCTTCCTTAAAGGACTTAGCTCCTACCGGACGAATCATAAATTCTTGGAAAGCAATGGGAGCATCGGAATGCGAACCACCGTTGATTATGTTCATCATTGGGACAGGAAGCACATAAGTATTTGTTCCACCTATATATCTATAAAGAGGAATATCGAGAAAAGCTGCTGCTGCCTTGGCTACAGCTAACGAAACTCCTAAAATAGCATTCGCACCTAATTTAGATTTAGTAGGCGTTCCATCTAACATCAGCATCGTTTTATCTATTTCCCTTTGATTGAGCGCATTCATACCTATGAGTTTAGGAGCAATCACGTAGTTGACGTTATCCACTGCTTTCTGCACACCCTTACCACCGTAACGACTTCTGTCGCCGTCTCTAAGTTCCAACGCTTCGTGCTCTCCGGTGGATGCTCCCGATGGGACGGATGCTCTACCCATGATGCCCGATTCCAATACTACGTCCACTTCTACTGTTGGGTTGCCTCTCGAATCGAGAATTTCCCTAGCTATAATTTTTTCTATTCTCATTTTATTATTCTTTTATCGTTGTACGCAAAGATAACAAAACAAGAATACACATTGTTCTTTTTGAACTATTATATTTCTCTATCCAACAATCAATTATATCTATTCCTTAATAACAACACCAAGCAGTACGGTTAGGTCTAAAGCTTGAAGCGACGTAACGATAGCTCCCTTTAAGTCTGGGATATTCAACGTAACACCCGGTATAAGTGAAGTTCTGAAATCTACGTTCCTTAGTTGAGTATGAAAGAACTCAGCCTCTGTCAAATTGCAATTATCAAGAGCTATCGGGTCGAACTTACAATAATGAAACACTCCACCCATGAAGTCGCAATCGGTTAGTTGAACTCCCTTTATCTTACTTTCCGATAGATTAGAGAACCGACAATTGCAAGCTTTAAAAAGGACGTGTTTAAACGAAGAGCCAACAAAGCTAGTGCCCATCAACTTACAGTTAATAAACTCTACCCGATAAAATATACATTCTCTTAAATTGATGTTAGAGAGGTCACAATTATCGAAAACAACATCGTTCATTTGCACTCCTTTCAAGTGACATTCTGTCCATCGACAATGATTGAACACACACTGATTGAAGGTAGAATATTCATCGTTGAGTTCACAAATATCCTCATTTTGATAGATGATATTATTGATGCTCCTTTCTCTCACTAGTTCTGTACGTATATCTTCAGCGTTTGGGTGAGTGTTATCGATATCAGGTCTGACTATTTTTAGTGGCATAGGTAAGTTTAAGTTTAAAAGATGTTTTTACTAATCCAAGCTCCTGCAAACGCAAAGCTAATTCCGATAACTACGCTCAACAAAGCATAGAGCGTAAACACGCCGTAAAGTTCCCCTTTGAGCAAATTAAGGCTATCGGAAGAGAAAGTAGAGAAGGTAGTAAAACCGCCACAGAGACCAACGGTAAGCAACATTCTCATCTCTACAGAAAGATTAAATCGTGCGGAAAGTGTATAGAATATCCCAATCAAGAAGCTTCCTACAATATTTACAAAGAACGTACCCAATGGAAAACTTTCTACAAACCCCTGCCCTATCACTTGTTGGCAGATATAACGAAGCACACTTCCTGTTCCTCCTCCCAAAAATACGTAAATTAGTGTTTTCATTCACTCTTTTCTTTATATCACGTTCTCTTGCAGAACTTTTAATTTTGTACAACTCCTCTCGCTTCGACCTCCAAAATACACGGAACAGACGACGCGTTATACCCGCTAAAAGAAATACGTACAAAACGCACTTTAAAACCATCTTCCACGTTTATCTTTTGTTCTTTTTTCCAATCCGATACCTCTTTGAGTTCAAACAAGCTATTCCAATGAATATTATCTGCAGAAGTCTCCACCTTATATTGATAAACTCCCGCTTTAGCAAATTGAATAGACACCTCCTGCAAAATAAGTCCTTTTTCGGTATCTAATATCCAATAGGCTTCCTTATCTTCCTCACGTGGTTGCCACCAAGTATTATTATCGCCATCGGCTGCGTGACCAGCCAAATGATTGTCGGCTACACTACTTGCAAAAGTTGGATTATTTCGTCCAAAAGTCTGAACTACATCCGGCATCTTCTCTCTTACAAAACGAGTATAAGGACGTTCTTTTACTGCACAGTCTTTTGCATTCATTGGAACTCCTTCGAAATTTATTTCTATTTGAGCAGATTCGAGCCCCGGAGATGTAGCCTTTATGACTGCTAGCCCTGAATAATATGAGCGGAACTCTATTGCTGCTTTTCCATCAGCAATACGAATGTCGCTGTCCGCTTCAAATTTGATGGAAGTACCCGTAGGAAATTCACCCGGTCCGGAGACTAAAGTAAGTTCTACCGTTGGCGAATTACTAACTTCGTTACCCTGCGCATCTAACAAGGTAACATTCAGCATCACGTCGTCCGTACCATCCGTACTGACTTTTGATGTTTGCGTAGCTTCTAATCTTATCTTTGTTGCTACTCCTTCTTTAGCCCATTCAGGAGGAGCTATTTTTTTATATTCGTTGCGATACCAATACCAAGCACGTTTGGGGATACGAAAGTAATCGACGATACCCATCTTTCCCAATTGACTTCCCGCAATGCTTCCATGATCAAACCCGCACCATATAGCTTGTCCGCTACGCCAAGGCATTCCTTTCCAAGCCTCATCTTCTTCTAAATTTCCCCATCCGGGTTTATATTCTCCCGGTCGGTCAGCGGTGGTACTTCCATACTCAGACACAATATTAGGAACATTAGGATGCTGAAAGTCCGGGATAGAACTTCCGTCGCCATTATATCCTGCCACATCGCCAATCAAGTCTAGTCTATCTTTTCCTAAAGGACGTTGTACACCTCCTACTGCTGCCGGACGAGTAGAATCTAATTCGTGGCTACGGTCTACCATTTGTTTCAGCAATTGTCGAATACCTTCTTCCGTCTTTGGAGCAGAGAAAAATGGTTCGTTGCTCATACTCCATGCCACAATAGAGGGATGATTGCGATGAATACGTATCATCTCCGATAACTGCTGCAACACACTTTCTTCAAACCCTTTTATGTCTTTTTCGTTCACCGGATAAGCACTCGAATTCCAATATCCATCAGGACTGAAGCCGCCTATTCCCCAAAAAGGAGCCTCAGACCAAAAAAGCATTCCCTCTTCGTCGCAAGCGTTCGAGAAAGCCGGCGAATGTGGATAGTGTGATCCACGAATAAAATCAAAGCCGGCATCTTTCATTAACCGTACATCTCGTTGCATAGCTGTTTCCGTAACTGCGTCTCCCCAACCGGCATGATCTTGATGAACATTTGCTCCTTTTAAATAAAGATGCTCCCCATTAAAGAAGAAACCATTATCCACCGTCCACTTGAACCAGCGAAATCCCATGGAAGTTTCGTATCTGTCAATCAGCTTCTTCCCTTGATAAAGCGAGCTTACTACGTTATAAAGTACGGGAAGTTGTGGACTCCACAGACGAGGTTTACGAACGGAGGGCGTAATTTGTTCAAACTCTTTTGTGTTACCGGCTTCTATTGTTTCAGTTGTTTCTATCGAAGTCACCATTTTACCATCCGCATCTATCACCTCTGTCCGAAGTCGATAGTCGGACTTTTTGTTCGAATGGTTACAAATGGTAGTTTGTACATTTACCACAGACGACTGTCCGTTATTCTTTTCCAAATCGGGAGTAGTCACAAATGTTCCATACCAATCAATAAACGTAGGAGCTTTCATCACTAATCGGACATTCCGATAAATGCCTCCGCTAAACACGTGTTCGCCGGCACGAGGTGCTCTATTTGACTTCCATTCGTTGTTTACGCGCACTGCTATTAAGTTGTTTCCTCGTTTTACTGCCGATGATATATCTACCGAAAAGCCTGTATATCCTCCCTCATGCTTACCAACCAACTGATTGTTAACAAAAATTTCTGCTTCTTGAAAGACTCCATCGAACTCCAAGAATATTTTTTTGGAAAGTTCTTTAGCTTTTAAATTCAACGATTTACGATACCAACCATATCCTACATAGAAATCTTTCGACATAAAGTAAGGGATACTAAAAGAATGAGGCAAGCCCACTGTTTCCCAAGCAAGGTCATCGAAGTTCATCGCTTCCGCTCCTTTAAAATCACCGCGAGCATACTTCCATTCCCTATTGAAATTTAAGGTTATGCGAGGAGATACATTTTGTTGAGCAAATAGCGAATTTGGGAAATCACATAAAGCAATCAAGCACAAGGTGAACAATATAAATTCTTTTAATTTCATCGTATCTAATTTAAAGTATTTGTGAGACCTATCATTCGACAAAGATACAAAAATATGATTATAAACTCAACATACTTCATAGAAACGGACTTGCATTCAAAGTATAAACTTATTTTTCCTCCGCGTTAAGCTAAACAAACATTCGAGAACGAAATTTAAATAACTTCTCTTTCGTAGCTAGCAATTTATTGCTAAATTTGCAGCTCATTTAGTAAACTAACATATAAGCAAATGGGTGGTTTTTTTGGAACAGTCTCGAAGGTAGACTGTGTTACCGATTTATTCTACGGAACAGATTACAATTCGCATTTGGGAACTAAAAGAGGGGGAATGGCAACGTTTAATAAAGAAGAAGGCTTTATTCGTTCCATTCATAATTTAGAAAGCTCTTATTTTCGAACGAAATTTGAACCGGGGTTATCTAAATTTAGTGGACACGCGGGTATAGGAATTATTAGCGATACAGATTCGCAGCCCATTGTCATCAATTCTCATCTTGGTAAATTTGCGGTAGTAACCGTTGCTCACATCGTTAATATTCAGTCTTTAGAAGACAAACTTCTCGCTGCTAAAATGCACTTCACAGAACTAAGTTCCGGCAAAACCAATCCAACGGAACTCGTTGCTCTACTCATCACTCAAGGAAAATCTTTCACCGAAGGTATCGAAAACGTATTCGATAGCATTCAAGGTTCGTGTTCTATGCTGATACTTACTGAAGACGGTATTATTGCAGCTCGCGACAAATGGGGAAGAACGCCTATCGTGATTGGTAAAAAAGAAGGAGCTTACGCTGCAACAAGCGAATCGAACAGTTTCCCTAATTTGGATTACGAGATAGAGAAGTTTGTTGGTCCGGGCGAGATTGTACATATTAAAGCAGACAGCATGGTTCAACTTCGTAAGCCAAACGAAAAGATGCAAATATGCTCTTTCTTGTGGGTTTACTACGGTTTTCCAAATTCCAGCTACGAAGGGCGCAACGTAGAAGAGGTGCGTTTCAATAGCGGGCTAAAGATGGGAAAGACCGACACGGCTGATGCCGATTGTGTTTGCGGTATTCCGGATTCCGGTATCGGACAAGCGTTAGGTTATGCCGAAGGGAAAGAAATTCCTTACCATCGAGCTATCGTAAAATATACTCCTACTTGGCCTCGTAGCTTTACTCCCAGCAATCAAGATATGCGATCGCTAGTGGCGAAAATGAAATTAATTCCTAATAAAGCAATGCTCAACGGCAAACGTGTTATCTTCTGCGACGACTCCATCGTGAGAGGAACACAATTGCGTGATAACGTGAAAATTCTTTATGACTATGGAGCAAAAGAAGTGCATATGCGCATCGGTTGTCCACCTATTATATATAGTTGTCCTTTTATTGGTTTCAGTGCTTCTAAATCTGAGTTGGAACTTGTCACTCGTCGAATTATTCAAGAGTTAGAAGGCAAACACGATAAGGACTTAGAAAAATACGCAACTACGGGTTCTCCTCAATACGAGAAACTAGTACAGATTATATCAGATAGATTTGGATTAACATCTTTGAAGTTCAATACGCTAGAAACTTTAATTGAAGCTATCGGACTACCAAAATGTAAGGTCTGTACCCATTGTTTCGATGGTTCAAGCCACTTCTAAGTAACCTATTTCTGTTAATAGATAAAAAGAGCCATGAATTGCTTTGTAATTCATGGCTCTTTTTCTACCTTTACAGCAAGATAAGAATATAAATTTAAACTCAATAAAGATGACTTTAACAGAACGTTTTTTAAAGTACGTGAGTTTCGATACCCAATCGGACGAACTTACGCGTCTTACTCCGAGTACTCCCGGACAAATGATTTTTGCAGAATATCTAAAAACGGAGCTTGAATCTTTGGGCTTAGAGGAAATTACGTTAGACAAATATGGCTATCTTTTTGCCACACTTCCTGCTAACGTGGATAAGAAGCTTCCTACCGTGGGCTTTATTGCACACATGGATACTAGCCCAGATATGAGCGGAAAGCACGTTCATCCTCGTATTGTAAAGCAATATGACGGAAGCGACATTGTACTTTGCGCCGAGGAAAAGGTAGTGTTGGCAACAGCACAGTTCCCCGAATTATTAGACCACAAAGGAGAAGATCTCATCGTAACCGATGGTAAAACGCTACTTGGGGCTGATGATAAAGCCGGTATAGCAGAAATTATTTCTGCTATTGTCTATCTCAAGGATCATCCTGAAATTAAGCACGGAAAGGTTCGAATCGGTTTCAATCCCGATGAAGAGATTGGCGAAGGTGCTCATAAATTCAACGTAGAACAGTTTGGTTGCGAATGGGCTTACACAATGGATGGAGGAGAATTGGGCGAATTGGAATTTGAAAACTTTAATGCCGCAGTAGCAAAGATTACTTTCAAAGGACGCAACGTACATCCGGGATATGCCAAGCATAAAATGATTAATTCCATGCGCATTGCCAATCAGTTTGTTACCATGCTTCCTCGTCACGAATCACCGGAACATACCGAAGGTTACGAAGGTTTTTATCATCTAATAGCTATTCAAGGAGAAGTAGAACAGACGGTGGTTACTTATATTATTCGCGACCACGACCGCGCTAAGTTCGAAGAACGAAAGAAAGAGATGGAACATCTCGTTAAAAAGATTAATGCAGAATTTGGAGAAGACTCGGCTACGCTCGAACTTCGTGACCAATACTATAATATGAGAGAAAAAATAGAACCGGTAATGCACATTATCGATATTGCTTTCGAAGCGATGAAACTTGCCGGAGTAGATCCAAAAGTAAAAGCAATTCGAGGAGGAACAGACGGTGCACAACTTTCTTTCAAGGGTTTGCCTTGTCCGAATATCTTTGCCGGCGGATTGAACTTTCACGGACGCTATGAGTTTGTGCCCATTCAGTCTATGGAAAAAGCCATGAAAGTAATCGTGAAGATAGTGGAACTTATCGCTAAATAAATACAAAGTCTAATACTATGAAAACAACACCATTTACCGAAACCCATCTTGCTCTAGGCGCAAAGATGAGCGACTTTGCAGGATATAATATGCCCATTGAATATTCAGGAATCATTGATGAACATTTAACTGTATGCTCAGGAGTGGGCGTATTCGATGTTTCGCACATGGGAGAGTTTTGGGTAAAAGGACCTAAAGCATTAGCTTTCTTGCAGCAAGTGACCTCTAACAATGTGGAAGCTTTGCAGATTGGCAAGGCTCAATATACTTGTTTTCCCAACGAAGAAGGGGGCATTGTAGACGACCTTTTGGTCTATTACTTTGAACCGGAAAAATATCTTTTAGTAGTGAACGCTTCCAACATAGAGAAAGATTGGAATTGGTGCATGACTCACAACACCGAAGGCGCAGAACTTGAAAATGCTTCCGACCACATGGCACAACTAGCCATTCAAGGACCTAAAGCGTTAGCTACCATCCAAAAGCTAACGACTGTAAATCTATCCGACATTCCTTATTATTCTTTTACCGTAGGCGAGGTTGCAGGCGAAAAGAACGTGATTATCTCTAACACAGGCTATACCGGAGCAGGAGGATTTGAACTTTATTTTTATCCAAGCTCTGCTATGCAAATATGGAATGCAATCTTTGAAGCAGGCAAAGAATTTGATATTAAGCCAATAGGTCTGGGTGCTCGCGACACCTTACGTTTAGAAATGGGATTCTGCTTATACGGCAACGACTTGAGCGACACTACTTCGCCCATAGAAGCAGGTTTGGGTTGGATAACGAAGTTTGTGGAAGGGAAGAATTTTACTGCTCGCACCTTCTTGGAGAAGCAAAAAGCAGAAGGAGTAAATCGTAAATTGGTCGCCTTTGAATTAATAGACAGAGGTATTCCTCGCCACGGATATGAGCTCACCAACGAAGCAAGCGAACCAATAGGCGAAGTTACTTCCGGCACCATGTCGCCCACCCGCAAGATAGGCATCGGCATGGGGTACGTAAAAACAGCATACGCCAAGCTAGGCACCAACATTTGCATCAGTGTAAGAGGTAAAGGACTGAAAGCCGTAGTGGTGAAGCCTCCTTTTAGAAAATAAAAGACTATTTAATTAAAGTCCTTGAAGACTTTTAAAATAATACTGTTCATTTTAAAAATAATACTGAAGACTTTTACGAAACTAATGATTACTGAATAACAAGTCAAAATCAGCGAACTGAAAAAGATTATAAAGCCTTTAATGATTTTGAGCATTATGCTTAAAAATGGGAATTCTTAAAATAGCAAGACCAAACCCCTATTATCAGCATTAGTTGTATTTGAAATAGTTTAAATTCAATCTATGAACAAATATAAATATCGTTCAATGAATAATATTCTTACAATATATTCTTTTGTATGCGATATTGTAGTACCTTTGCGCCCAAATTAATTTAAACATGATTAAAATGAAGAAAAATTATTTGATAGGCGTATTGCTGACAATGGTTTCAATTACAACTTATGCCGGCGGTTTGCTGACTAATACCAATCAGAATATAGCTTTCTTAAGGAATCCTGCTCGGGATGCCTCCATTGAGATTGACGCTGTTTATTCTAATCCTGCAGGTATTGCTTTCTTGCAGAAAGACGGTTTCCATTTTTCATTGAATGGACAGAGTGCTTTTCAAACTCGTACTATTACTTCTACCTTCGCTCCTTTTGCTGCTTTTGGTGGCAATGCTACTAAAGAATATGAAGGTGAAGCTTCCGCTCCTTTTGTTCCCAGCTTGCAAGCTGCTTACAAAAAAGATAAATGGAGCTTCTCGGGTAGTTTTGCTGTAACAGGTGGCGGTGGTAAAGCTACTTTTAATAAGGGATTAGGGTCTTTCGAATCTATTGTTGCCATGCTTCCTGCTATGTTATCTGCCGGTGGCTATAAAGCTGACCGATATTCTGTCAACAGTTACATGGAGGGCAAACAATACATTTTTGGTCTTCAACTTGGTGCGGCTTATAAAATCACAGATTATCTATCCGCTTTTGCAGGTGTACGTATTAACTACGTAAGCAACAGCTACAAGGGATATATGAGAGATATAAAAGCAAATGTAGACGATAAGAATAAAGTAGACGATGAGTTGGTAAATGTATCTAAATACTTCACCGGATTGTCGCAACAAGCTTTGCAGGCTGCCGCTGCTTTGGAAGCCGCAGGACAAACAGAGAAAGCGGAACTTTACAGACTACAGGCTAAAAAAGCACAAGGCGTAGCTGCTAAAGCCGGCGATATAGATTTAGATTGTTCACAGACCGGTTGGGGAGTAACACCTATTATTGGAGCAGACTTTAAGATGGGCAAATGGAATGTAGGCGTAAAATATGAATTTAATACCAAATTGAATGTACAAAATCAAACCGTAGGTAATTTACCCGACGGGTTCGATAACTACAAAGATGGGGTAAACACTCCTCACGATATTCCTAGTTTACTGACAGTTGGTGCTAGTTACGAAATACTTCCGGTATTGAGAGCATCAATAGGTTATCATCATTTCTTTGATACGCACGCAAAGATGGCGGACGGTAAACAAAAATTTCTGTCGAAAGGAACAAACGAATATCTTGGCGGATTAGAATGGGACGTTTGCCGATGGGCGCAGGTAAGTGCAGGTATGCAACGTACTAAATATGGTTTCACTGATAAATTCATGTCCGACATGAGTTTCAACGTTAGTTCTTATTCTTATGGTTTCGGAGCAGGATTTAACCTTACCCCTGACTTGAAGTTAAATGTTGCTTACTTCTTTACCGACTACGAAGATTATACTAAAGTGTCAGAGAAATATAACGGCGCTCCTCTTGCAGGGACAGACGTATTTACCCGTACCAACAAAGTATTTGGTATTGGACTTGACTACCGTTTCTAAAGACTTAAAATATTATCTTTTTTAACGAAGCTACCATATATAGTTATAGTATAACCTATACACTATCTATGGTAGCTTTTATATATCAAGCAACGAAACTTGGTTTATGAGAAAACATTAATCTCCTTCTTGTACTTTTTTTCTTAAACATTTTATTATTTGGGAGATTACGCTTATCTTTGCAACCCCTTTAAATAAGGGAATAAATTTAAATGCGAAGCCTTTAATAGAGGTCGTGTATTCTAGAACACCACGTAAAAAACAAGAAATGAAGAATAGAGTCTCTGTATCTTTCATGCTATTGGGTATATTATTTTGTGTATGCTTGGTAGCTTCCAATCTTTTAGAAACCAAAGTAATTCAACTTTGGGGTATAACGGCAACCGCCGGATTGATTGTATTTCCTATTTCTTATATTATCAACGACTGCATCGCCGAGGTATGGGGGTTCAAGAAAGCCCGCTTAATTATTTGGAGCGGATTCGCAATGAACTTCCTCGTCATCGGATTCTCGCAATTAGCCGTTTTGCTTCCTGCCGCACCTTTTTGGGAAGGAGAAGAAGGTTTTAACTTCGTTTTTGGCATGGCACCACGTATTGCTGTGGCAAGTTTAACCGCCTTTTTAGTAGGCTCGTTCTTGAACGCTTACGTAATGAGCCGAATGAAATTAGCTTCCGGAGGAAAAAACTTTTCGTTGAGAGCCATTGTTTCTACATTGGTGGGCGAAAGTGCCGATTCGCTTATCTTCTTCCCCATTGCTTTTGGAGGATTAATTCCTTTAAACGAATTGTTGATAATGATTGCTACACAAGCTGTGTTAAAATCACTCTATGAAGTTATAATTCTTCCCGTCACCATTCGAGTAGTGAAATACATAAAAAGGATAGACGGCAGCGATGTGTACGACGAACATATTTCTTATAATGTGTTGAAGATAAAAGACATTTAAAACGACAAAGAAAGAGGAGACAGATGAATAATGAATCGGTTTTAGTAGTGTTTAGCGGAGGACAAGATTCCACCACTTGTCTATTTTGGGCAAAGAAACATTTTAAGAAAGTGTATGCGCTAAGTTTTCTTTACGGGCAGAAACATTCTAAAGAAGTGGAATTAGCACAAAAAATAGCCGAAAAAGCAGGAGTTGAGTTTAGATTAATGGACGTTTCGTTTATCGGTGCATTAGGTAGTAATTCGTTGACAAACACTTCAATACCAATGGATACAGAGAAACCTAAAGATAGCTGTCCAAATACGTTTGTGCCGGGACGCAATCTATTCTTCCTAAGTATAGCCGCAGTATATGCCAGAGAGAAAGGTGTGAATCATATCGTAACAGGCGTATCGCAAACAGACTTTAGCGGTTATCCCGATTGCAGAGATTCGTTTATTAAATCATTGAACGTGACGCTAAACTTAGCGATGGACGAACAGTTTGTACTCCATACGCCACTAATGTGGAAAGATAAAAAAGAGACTTGGGCTCTAGCGGATGAATTAAATATTCTCGAGTTAGTGCGTAACGATACCTTAACTTGCTACAACGGCATTCAAGGAGATGGATGCGGACATTGCCCTGCTTGCAAACTCCGCCAGCATGGATTAGATGAATACTTAAAGACCAAAATAGGATAAAGATGACAGAACTAAAAGACCAGCTTTCCCTTTTGGGACGTTCGACTACTTATCGACAAGATTATGCACCGGAAATATTAGAAGCATTCGATAACAAACATCCCGACAATGATTATTGGGTACAGTTCAACTGTCCCGAGTTTACCAGTCTATGTCCTATTACCGGGCAACCCGACTTTGCGGAAATACGTATTAGTTACCTACCAAAGATTAAGATGGTAGAAAGCAAAAGTTTGAAACTCTATCTATTCAGTTTTCGTGGGCACGGAGCTTTCCACGAAGATTGTGTCAACATTATCATGAAGGACTTAATAGCGTTGATGAATCCTAAGTATATAGAAGTGACGGGGATATTCACCCCTCGCGGAGGTATCTCTATCTATCCGTATTGCAATTATGGACTACCGAAAACAAAATACGAAGAGATGGCAAACTATCGAATGATGAACCACAATTTAAGCTAAGCCTCTCCTACTATTCTATTCTCTGCCAATCTTTAAAATTCCTCCCGTCTCGGGAGAGAATCTCACCGTAGTGGTTACTTTCTTATTAAATAAATTGTCTGTTAACGTCTCTTGATTACCAAATTGAGTAACGAGTAGTTCACCATCGAAGTAAATATTTTGACTATCAAAGATGCTTACTTTTGCTTTTCCGGGGACATTATAAACAATACCTTCGGGGTTCTTTTTATTCTTCTTTGCCTTAACGTCCATCAAGGGAACAGTTTTTAAGTCCGTCAAAGACAAATAAATGGGCGCACCAACTAAATCATCTTTTGCAACTATACCCAACTTCTTTGAGAATCGAAAAACAATTTCTTTAGTAATGTCCGTTTTGGGTACTAAAGGAATGGTGAAAGTCTTTGTTTCTTGCTCTTTTGTTCCGGTAAACAAAGAAAGCATTGCTTGTTCTTGTTCTTCCATCTTAGCCATCATCAGTTTCAACGATTCACCATCTTTGGGCATATTATCAGCTTGCCCGCGCAAAATAGCATTCTTACTTTCACGAATATTATAAATCTCTTTTGCTACAAGTTCCGCCATCTTAGCCGACGAACTTGCCATCAATATTTCTTCCGTCATGAAGTCGCGAGGATTAAGCTTAGACTTCATTGCAGGTGTAAGCGGGATAGCCGGGATACTTTTCTTTTCGGACTCAATATTTATTGATTCAATGATACCCTCTTTGGTAAGTCCCATCAAAGGAGCCACTGTCTTGTCTTTTAGTTCTACTGTAAATACACTTTCCAAATCCGGAACGCCCGTCGTCTTGGCCGTAATACTTCCTATTTCCCAATATTCATCAGCAATATCTGAGATACCGGTAAGTCGTAGATAACGGTCGGCATATTTACAGAACTCTCCGGGAGTGTAAGTCGTTTTAGTGGCTACTACTTCTATCTCTACCACTGTTTTAGGCAAAAAGTAAGTCACACCATTTTGATTACTTCCCGGCTGATAGTTAGCAACATTTGTTTGAGCAAAGCAGCCTACGGAAAGAAGGAGACCGGCAAATATAATTGTTTTCTTCATCATTGAGTTATCGTTATAAAAGTACTATGTGCGCAAATGTAGATAAAATATTGATATTGACACCAACATCTATTTCTTATTTAGCTTATTTTAGACCACGCAAGCGAAAGACTATCTACTACATCTCCGGCTAATAAACTTATTTTCCCAACTTTTGCCGCAGCAAAGTCGCCTGCCAACCCATGTATATAGACTCCTAATTTACAAGCTTTTTCCGCATCATAACCTTGCGCCAACAAAGATAAAATAACACCGGTAAGCACGTCACCACACCCGGCGGTAGCCATTCCCGAATTGCCTGTTATATTAAACCAACATTTACCTTTTGGAGTAATAATCGTCGTATAAGCTCCTTTGAGAACAATATAAAGTTTCTTTGCCATAGCTAATTCACGAGCTTTGGTAAGTCGTTCAAACGAATCGTGGCAATTTCCAACAAGCCTATCCATTTCTTTAGGATGGGGAGTAAGTATTGTATCAGCAGGTAAAAGAGAAAGCCAATCACGGTTTTCGGAAAGGATATTTAGTGCATCAGCATCCATGACCAAAGGAATTTGACAGAGTTTAATTTGCTCTTTCAACGCTGTTGCTGTTGCTGCTTCCTGTCCTAAGCCCGGACCTATACCTATTGCTTGATAATCATCGGTATCTACCGGAGCAATAAAATAGTTATCGTGTATATCGGGACGAACGATTGCTTCAGGGACACTCATTTGCAGAATATCGTTATTGCGAACAGGAGTATGCACCGTAAGCAATCCCACTCCCGAGCGCAAACAAGCTTTAGCCGATAATACTGCTGCCCCTGCCATTCCATAAGAACCGGCTATCAAAAGAGCGTGTCCAAAGTTTCCTTTGTGCGCAAACTTTTTACGTGGATAAATAAGGTTACGCATCTCATCTTCTTCGAGCAATTCATATTCTGTGTTCACTGTTTCCATTGCTTGATTGCTTAACCCAATATTCAACAATTCCCATTCACCCACAATATCTTCGTTTTCTGCAAAGAGGAAAGAAAGTTTAGGTAATTGTAGCGAAAGTGTTAAGTTG
>JAVVPX010000027.1:19439-25164 GCA_036655555.1 Bacteroidaceae bacterium
CAAATAATATGCGCTTTTATATTATAGGCATTGTCTTCTCCCATCAATCCTGAAGGGATATCAATAGAAACCACAGTAGAAGCAGAAGCATTGATGTATTTTACTACTGCAGCAAATCCACCATTTAAGGATTTATTAAGTCCGGAGCCAAACAATCCGTCTATCACTAAATCATCGGCAGTTAATATAGGAGGTTCGAACTTTGTAGACACTTCCGTAAAAGGCGCTTCGTCCATTTGTTTCAGTAATTCCTTATTGGTTTGGCAATCGTCGGAAAGTTTTCCTGCGGTATTAAACAAGAATGTTTCTACCTTGTATTCATCTTTAATTAGTAATCTGGCCAAAGCTAATGCGTCGCCGCCATTATTACCCGGACCTGCGAATATCTTTACCGGAACTTTTTTACTCCATCTTTTGCTAATAGCTTCTTTCAATGCGCAAGCAGCTCGTTCCATTAAGTTGATAGACGAAATGGGTTCGTTTTCTATAGTGTAAGCGTCTAGTTTCTTAATGTCTGCACTTTGTATTATTTTCATTAGGATTACTTTTTGTTTTGTCTTGCAAAAGTACTAAAAAGGTAGAAAAAAGCATAGTCTTTTGACATTTACTCCTCTAAATTGTCTACTTTTGCCTTCCATTAACGCAAACGCAGTTCAAAACAACAACTTATGAGCATCACTAAAGGGCATCCAAAAGGTCTCTATCTTATTTTCGCAACCGGCACAGCAGAACGTTTCAGCTATTATGGTATGCGTGCTATCTTCATTCTTTTTCTCATCCAAGCCTTAAAGTTCGATAAAGAGAGCGCATCCTCTATCTACGGTAGCTACACGGGATTAGTTTATTTAGCTCCTCTTATCGGTGGCTATGTAGCAGATAAATTTTGGGGCATTCGCCGTTCCGTCTTTTGGGGAGCAGTAATGATGGGTATCGGTCAGTTCTTTATGTTCTTAAGTGCATCCATGCTGGAATCAGTAAATATGTCTCATTTATTAATGTATAGTGGATTGGCTTTTATCATCTTTGGTAACGGATTCTTTAAACCAACAATAACCACTTTAGTGGGGCAACTCTACCAACCCGACGACAAACGTTTAGATGCCGCTTACACTATTTTTTATATGGGTGTGAATGTAGGAGCGTTCTTTGCGCCTATCATTTGCGGCTACTTTGGAGAGACAGGCAATCCCGCGGACTTTAAATGGGGATTTTTGATTGCCGCTATCGGCATCTTGTTTAGTCTGTTACTCTTCGAAACCCAAAAAGGCAAGTACTTAGTTTCTCCTTCAGGCGAACCTATCGGAGTGATTCCTGATGCTAAAAAGGCACAGGCACAAAGAGAGAAAGACAACAAACCCGAAGTAGTAATCAAAGGAAAAGGGAAAAAGCTCATCTTCTTTATTACTTTAACGATAGCCCTTTTTGGTCTCTTCATGTGGCTGTTCGATGGAGACATTATCAGTTCCGGCATCTTTGCTTCGTGCATCGGTATTCCTGCGTTTATTCTTTTCGACGGGTCGCTTACCAAAATTGAGCGCGACCGTATCATCGTTATCTACATCATTGCTTTCTTTGTTATTTTCTTTTGGGCAGCCTATGAGCAAGCAGGCGCTTCGCTCACCATTTTTGCCTCAGAGCAAACCGAGCGTCATCTGTTCGGATGGGAAATGCCTGCCTCTTGGATACAATCATTCAATCCTTTCTTTGTAGTAATATTAGCATTTATTATGCCTGCTATCTGGTCGTTCTTAGGTAAGCGAAAGATGGAGCCCGCCTCTCCTACTAAGCAGGCAATTGGTCTTTTCTTACTATCACTCGGTTATTTAGTGATTGCTTTCGGTGTGGATGGTGTACTTCCGGGAGTAAAAGTAAGTTTATTATGGCTCACTGCTCTCTACTTTATCCACACGATGGGCGAAATGGCTTTGTCCCCTATCGGTTTATCAATGGTAAACAAGTTAACTCCAGTGCGTTTTGCCTCATTGATGATGGGCGTATGGTATCTATCTACCGCAACAGCCAACAAGTTTGCGGGAATGTTGAGTGGTCTATATCCGGAACCGGGAAAAATTAAATATTTAGTAGGGTTCCCTATCGAATCGCTTTACGACTTCTTCATGGTGTTTGTAGTCATGTCGGGAGCGGCAGCCATCATTCTCTTCCTATTATCAAAGAAGTTACAAAAAATGATGCACGGAATAGAATAACTCTATAAGCAGATAAAGACATTCTATCCACAAGAATAGTATTAAAAACAAACGAATTAATATCTTTGCATAGAAATTTATTGTAAGAAATAATATAATGGTAAATAAGAACAAAATGATGAAACAAAAGTATGTGATGCTAGCACTAATCTTGTTAGCTACCCTATCGGTGAAAGCAGACGAGGGAATGTGGTTGCTCCAACTCATGCAGGAGCAAAATCTAGCTGATAAGATGAAGCAACAAGGTTTACAATTGGAAGTCAATGACATTTATAACCCTCAAGCAGTATCTTTGAAAGATGCAGTGGGTATCTTCGGGGGAGGATGTACAGGAGAAATAATCTCCGCCGATGGCTTAGTGCTTACCAATCATCATTGTGGCTACGATGCTATCCAGCAACATTCTTCGGTAGAACATGATTATCTTACCGATGGCTTTTGGGCAAAATCAAAGAGTGAAGAATTAGCTACTCCGGGCTTAGGGTTTACTTTTATTGAACGTATTGTAGACATCACAGACAGCGTCAATGCCCGCATTGCTCGCAAAGAAATTACCGAGATAGAATCGTTTACTCATCGTTTTCTTAATAAGTTAGCACAAGAGATGCTTGTAGCTAGCGATCTTTACGGCAAATCAGGAATATCAGCTCAAGCACTTCCTTTCTATGCCGGCAACAAGTTCTATTTATTTTTTAAAAAGAAATATTCCGATGTACGTATGGTAGCCGCACCTCCTTCGTCTATTGGTAAATTCGGTGGAGAAACAGACAATTGGATGTGGCCTCGTCACACAGGAGACTTTTCTGTATTTCGTATCTATGGAGACGCTAATGGTGAGCCGGCAGATTATGCTAAAACGAATGTACCTTTGAAGAGCAAGAAACACTTTGCTATTTCATTAAAAGGACTTGGAGAAGGAGATTACGCAATGGTAATGGGCTTTCCGGGAAGTACAAACAGGTATTTAACTGCTTCGGAGATTCGTCAGGAAATGACTTCAAGTAATGAGCCTCGCATCAAAGTGCGCGAAGCTCGTCAGAATGTGCTTCGCGAAGAGATGAAGCAAAGTGATAAAATACGCATTCAATATGCCAGCAAATTTGCTAGTTCGTCTAACTATTGGAAGAACGCTATCGGGATGAACGAAGCTATCGTCGAAAACAAAGTAATAGAAACTAAACAGTTACAAGAACAGCAATTTGCTGCTTTCGCTGCTGCTCAAAACAACGAAGCCTACAAAAGTGTGATAGCCAAAATTGATGCCGCAGTAGCAAAAAACGCTCCTTTACAATATGAATGGACGGCTTATACCGAAGCATTCTTTACCGGCATTGAATTTGGTTTCCCCTACAAAGTATGCGAATTGCTGGCGGATGCTTACAAAGCGAAGAATGATTCTGCCATAGCTGAACATACCCAAACATTAAAAGATATATTTGCAGAGATACACAACAAAGATTACGACCATGAAGTAGACCGTAAAGTAATGAAAACTTTACTTCCGCTCTATAAAGGAATGGTAACTGCCGATAAATTACCGGAGATTTATGATTTTATCAACAAGAAATATAAAGACGATTTTGATATGTTTGTAGATGATTGCTACGATCGTAGCATCTTTGCTAACGAAGCCAATTTCAATAAGTTTATCAACAAGCCTACTCGTAAAGCTGTAGAAAAAGACCCGATGACACCTTATGTGGAATCAAAGCATGCCCGATTAGCAGAACTACGTACGCAATTTGGTGCTTTGAACGATTCACTCGATCTACTTCACAAAATCTATGTACGTGGTTTAGGAGAAATGAAACAACCATCGCCTGCTTATCCCGACGCTAACTTTACACTTCGGTTAACTTACGGGAATGTAAAATCTTATCGTCCAAAAGACGGCATACATTATAATTACTTTACTACCATGCGTGGTATTATGGAAAAAGAAGACCCAAACAATCGAGAATTTAATGTGCCCGCTAAGTTAAAAGAGCTTTATAACAACAAAGATTTTGGACGTTATGCCATGAAGAACGGTGAAATGCCTGTATGTTTTACTTCCACCAACGACATCACCGGAGGAAATTCCGGTAGTCCGGTTATTAATGCTCGTGGCGAACTAATAGGCACAGCTTTCGATGGTAATTGGGAATCGCTTAGTGGTGACATTAATTTCGATAACGACTTGCAACGTTGCATCAATGTAGATATTCGCTACGTGCTCTTCGTTATTGAAAAACTTGGAGGTTGTAAAAACCTTATCGACGAAATGACTATTGTAGAATGAACTTTTAAAGTCACTTCATCGTTGTCTCTTAAAGGATAAAAACAGATAGAGACAGACACTTTTATTTATTAACTTAATAACAAATGAAATTATGGAAAAATTTGAAGATTTAATACAATCTAAGACACCGGTCTTAGTAGATTTCTTTGCTGAATGGTGCGGTCCCTGCAAAATGATGAAACCAATCCTCGAAGAACTTAAAGAGATGGAAGGCGAAGCCGTAAAAATAATAAAGATTGATGTTGACAAGCACGAAGAGTTAGCTCAAGAGTACCGCATACAATCTGTACCTACACTCATGATTTTTAAGGATGGCAAAATGGTATGGCGTCAGTCCGGAGTATTGCAAGCTAAAGAATTAAAAGCTATTTTAACACCTTATTTATAATGAAAAAAATTCTGTTTATTGCCATTCTTACAGCAGTAAGCTTTCTTAACTACGCTTGTGCTAACACAAAAGCTGACAAGAAACCTGCTCAAACGACTGACAAAGTTGGGGAAGTAGTGCAAATGACTAACGATATGTTCATTACCAAGGTGTTTGACTACACAAAAGGGAAAGAATGGAATTATCTCGGACAAAAGCCTGCTATCATTGATTTCTATGCCGATTGGTGCGGACCTTGTCGGAGAGTAGCTCCTATTATGAAAGATATTGCCGGAGAATATGCCGACCAAATAGTTGTTTATAAAGTTGATACAGACAAAGAAAAAGAACTTGCCGGAGCAATGGGTATTCAATCGTTGCCTACCATTGTGTTCATTCCTTTGAAAGGTCAGCCACAGATTATTATGGGAGCAGCAGATAAAGCTACATTTAAAAATGCAGTGGAGCAAGTGCTCCTAGGCAAACCTAAAAAATAAATAGGCATAACTAGGGATTATGACAACCTTTTTCACTATTTTTGTTTGCTAATTATATAATTCTATGGGACTAAAGGACTTTATAAAATGTGATTTAAATAATCTACTGTATCGTGAATATCGCCTGAATCGGAAAGTTAAGAAATATTTGTCTCCTTACTATACTGAGCAAGCTCCTGCCGGAAAGAATAAGAAGAAAATAATTATTTTCATGGCAGATGGGCGGAAAAGTCATGGTGGATTAGCAGATCGACTTCGTGGAATGATTTCCACATATAAATACTGCTTGGAACATGAAGTGGAATTCCGTATTCATTTTACAAGTCCTTTCGAATTAGGAGAACTGTTGGTTCCTAATGAATATGATTGGCGA
>JAVVPX010000028.1:0-24949 GCA_036655555.1 Bacteroidaceae bacterium
TCCCCATTATAGATGAGATAATGGGACAAATGAAATTATTCTTAGAATAAAGAGAGAAATATTCAGCGAATGTAATGTATAAATTTTGTTCCAAAGTGATATTCTTCTGCATAGTTCTTTTCCCCTTTCTTACGAGGAGCTTTCACACCTTCACCCAATAGGCAGTTGGCTTTCTCAACAAAAGCTTCGTCCCATAAATTAGCGTTGATGAATGTTTGCAATGTTTTTCCGCCTCCTTCTATCAATAATGTTTGGATATTTCTATCGTATAAGTGTTTGATTACTTGTGGAAGAATATCCGTGTCGAAGTCTATGCGCACATATTCTATCATGGGAAGCGATGCGCATTCTTTGGAAGTGAATACTAAAGTCTTGATGCTCCCATCAAATAAATGCAGGTCTTTGGGAAGTTTGAGTTGTCTATCCAACACAATACGTAGCGGATTGTTACCTTGCCAATTGCGTACATTGAGCGATGGATTGTCTAACAAGGCTGTACGAGTTCCTACCAATATGCCGTCTACTTCCGCTCTTCTTTTGTGGACAAGCATCGAAGTTAGTGGTGAAGAAAGTATAACCGGATTGCCGTCTGTACGGTTAACATCAATAAACCCATCTGTTGACTCTGCCCATTTTAAATAAATATATGGGCGACGTAAAGTGTTGAAAGTAACGAAGTGTTTGATGAGTGCTTTGCATTGTTCTTGTAAAACGCCTACAACTACTTCTATTCCGGCATCCCGTAACTTTTGAATGCCACGCCCCGATACTTTAGCGAAAGGGTCTGTGCAGCCAATAACAACTTTAGCCAATTGCTTTTCGATGATGAGGTCGGCACAAGGAGGCGTTTTACCATAGTGAGAGCAAGGTTCCAAACTCACGTAAATAATGGAACGTTTGAGCATAGATGGATTTTCGACAGAAGAGATGGCGTTTACTTCGGCATGCGCTTGTCCGCATTTTGCATGATAACCTTCGCCTATAATCTTTCCATCGCAGACGATAACAGCTCCTACCATCGGATTAGGAGATACGTGGCAAGCACCATTTCTTGCTAATTGAATACATCGGTTCATGTATTTTTCTTCTTCTGTCATTACGTTCTCTTTTTATTTTTTACTTTTGTATCAAATATGTTATTCATGCAAAAACTAAGTCAGTATATCAAGCAATCTCTATCTTCTTATCCCGAGCGAGAAGCGCAAGCACTTGTTAGGATAATCTATCAAGATGTTCTTCAACTCAATACGCTCGATATTTATCTCGACAAAGATATTAATTTATCCGCAAAGCAAGCGAATGAATTGGAAGACATTCTTGTTCGATTGCAAAAGCATGAACCGATACAGTATATTATAGGCTCAACAACATTTTATGGATTGAAGTTGAAAGTAGACCGAAACGTACTTATTCCTCGTCCCGAAACTGCCGAACTGGTAGAAATGATTATCGAAGAAAATGCCGAACGGACATTAAAGATAGTAGATATTGGCACGGGAAGCGGTTGCATTGCTTTGTCTCTATCCGCTCATTTGCCTTTAGCGGAAGTCTCTGCATGGGACATATCGGAGGGAGCATTACAGTTGGCAAAGCAGAATGCTGAAGCTCTTTCTCTTAAAGTACACTTTGAACAGCGGGATGCATTGAATTTGCCTGTTATAAAAGAAAAATATGATGTAATAGTGAGCAATCCCCCTTACGTGAGGGAATCAGAGAAGGCAGAGATGGAAACTAATGTCTTGGATTGGGAACCGGCGTTGGCTCTTTTCGTGTCGGACGAAGACCCTTTGCTTTTTTATCGAAAGATAGCGGAGTTTGGAAAGCAGTCTCTTTTGCCAAACGGAACGATTTACTTTGAAATCAATCAGACCTTTGGACAACAAACAAAAGAGATGATGGAACAATTGGGATATACGCAAGTGGAAATTATAAAAGATATGTTTGGAAAAGACCGAATAGCAAAAGCAGTGAGATGAAAGAATTGAGCGAAAACGAAGCTTTGTATAAGGCGGCAGCTTATTGCTCGGCAGCCGAGCATTGTCGTGGCGAAATGGAAGATAAATTGGAAGCATGGGAAATAGAGCCGGAAGCTAAAGCAAGAATATTGAAGCGACTGGTAGACGAGAAGTATATCGATGACGCTCGTTATTGCCGTTGCTTCGTAAAAGATAAGTTTAAGTTTAATAAATGGGGAAAGATAAAAATCAGTCAAGCTCTTTGGCAAAAGCGTATAGCTCAGCATATAGCTGTTCAAGAACTAGCCACTATAGATGAGGAAGAATATATGAATACTTTGCATGAGTTGTTGGCAGCTCGAAAGAAAACTATCAAAGCTAACAGTGATTATGAGTTAAACGGCAAGTTGATACGATTTGCTCTTGGCAGAGGTTTTGAAATGAATATCATACAACGTTGCGTAAAGATGCCCGATGATGAAGATTGATTGGTTCATTCATTTTCTTCATCTTCTCTTTCCTCAAAGTTGTGTGGTCTGCGGTGGAAGATTACTTTCACAAGATAAATATGTATGCTTCCATTGTAAAGCAGAGATGCCCTTAGTACGTGACCGTTTGCTGAAAGGTAACGAGGTGGAACAGCGTTTCTGGGGACAGCTTCCTATAGAAAGGGCAAGTTCGTTGTTCTATTATATCCATGAGAATAATTACCGCCGGATAGTTATCCAACTTAAATATAATGGCCAAGAAGAGATAGGCGAAGTGATGGGTAAATATATGGCAGACGGACTACTGCAAACAGATTTCTTTGAGGGTATCGAAGTTATTATCCCCGTCCCCCTTCATCCAAAGAAACGGAAATTAAGAGGCTACAATCAGAGTGAGTGTATAGCTTTAGGCGTTTCGCAAACAACGAACATTCCATTGGATACTGTAACTGTGGAAAGAAAAGTAGCAAACGTTACCCAAACTCACAAAAATCATCAAGAACGTTGGGATAATGTAGAAAATATTTTTGCAGTAATTTATCCCGAACGCATACAAGGGAAGCATATTTTACTAATAGACGACGTGCTAACCACAGGAGCAACTTTACTCTCTTGTGCAGGAGAAATATCCAAAGTGTCGGGAGTAAAGATTAGTATTCTTACTTTGGCATTCGTGCCTTAAAAGCCGAAAGACCACAGATTCAGTATCTGCAGTCTTTCGATAAAGTCAGTAATATCCTTTTCTTATTTTTTGTAGAAAGCTAAGTCTTCAGCGTCAAACTTACGAATGAAAGTTGTGTGCTTCTCTATTTCTGCTTCTGCAAAGCGAACATATACGTGAGCCGATTCGGCAAACAAATCACTCTTTGAAGCATCTTGTATTAACAAATGACTCATGATAAGATGTGCTGCCATTTCTACTAAACGACGAGCAGCAAAGTCAAGTAAGTCTTGGTCTTTTGCTTCCACAATCTTAGTTACTGCCATAGCATATTTATCTGCCATTTCTTTAAGGCGATTCTTTAGACCTTCGTATTCGGGAGCTATTGGCATTGCTTCGCACTCTTTGATGCGAGCTAAATAGGCTCCGTTAGTTACGTAACGAATAGCTGCTACTACTTGAAGTTGAGTAGTTCCTTCGTAAATGCTGGTAATGCGAGCATCACGATAAAGACGTTCGCAAGCGTAGTCTTTCATAAAACCGGAACCACCATGAATTTGAATACAGTCGTAAGCATTCTGATTAGCGTACTCACTACCCAATCCTTTTGCTAAAGGAGTGAAGCTGTCGGCTAACTTAGAGAATGTCTTTTGCTCAGTACGTTCTTCCGGGCTAAGCTTGCGCTCACGAGAAATGTCGTCTAAGGCTTTATAAACGTCTACAAAACGAGCTGTTTCATAAAGTAAAGCACGCGAAGCATCTAGTTTGGCTTTCATCAAAGATAGTATTTCGGCTACGGCAGGAAATTCAATGATAGCTTTACCGAACTGTTTACGGTCTTTAGCATAAGCTAAAGCTTCGTTGTAAGCAGCTTGAGAGATACCAACTGATTGTGCAGCAATACCCAAACGTGCGCCGTTCATTAATGCCATTACGTATTTAATCAAACCTAACTTACGGTCGCCGCAAAGTTCTGCCTTCGCATTTTTATATACAAGTTCGCAAGTAGGCGAACCTTTGATGCCCATCTTATTTTCAATACGGCGAACACTTACTCCACCGTTTCGCTTGTCGTAGATAAACATCGATAGACCGCGTCCATCTTTTGTCCCTTCCTCGGAGCGAGCAAGTACTAAGTGAATGTCTGCGTCACCGTTGGTGATGAAACGTTTCACACCATTCAAATACCAGCATTCGTCTTTTTCGTTATAAGTTGCTTTCAACATTACAGCTTGAAGGTCGGAACCGGCATCCGGTTCTGTTAAGTCCATTGACATTGTTTCACCTTGGCATACGCGGGTAATATATCTTTTGCGTTGGTCTTCGTTACCAAACTCATAAAGAGTTTCGGCACAATCTTGCAATCCCCAAAGATTTTCGAAACCGGCATCGGAACGGGAAACCATATCAGCTGCCATAATATAAGGAACGATAGGGAAGTTCAAACCGCCATAACGACGAGCCATTGCCACACCCATTAATCCGGCTTTACTTACAGCTTCGAGATTAGCTTTAGTACCTGCTGCGTAATGTGCCCGATTATTGGAGCACTGTGCGCCTTCATGATCTACATCTTCGGCATTAGGAGCAATAATATCTCCACATATCTCACCAACTATCTCCAATACTTTGTCGTAGCTGTCCATAGCGTCTTCGAAGTCTACGGGAGCATAGTCATATTTATCTTTGTCGGCATAGTTACGCTCTTTGAGCTCAACTATTCTCTTCATCAACGGATGGCTCAAATGATGCTTGAGTTCCGGGGTATCAGTATAGAAATTCATATTTGTTTAGTATTATTGTTACTTGCTATTCTGTTTGTAATACTTAATCATCTTAGGAACAACTTCCTCTACAGTACCGTTGATAACGTAGTCGGCAATGGTATTAATAGGTGCGTTTGCATCGTTGTTAATAGAGATAATCATAGAACTTTCTTGCATTCCGGCAATGTGTTGAATTTGTCCCGAAATACCACAAGCAATATATAGTTTAGGACGAACTGTAACTCCTGTTTGTCCTATTTGACGATCGTGGTCGGCAAAACCTGCGTCTACTGCGGCACGACTTGCTCCTACTTCTCCATTGAGAACTTTAGCTAAATCGTACAACATATTAAAGTTTTCTTTAGAGCCTACTCCATAACCTCCGGCTACGATGATAGGTGAACCTTTAAGATTGTTTTTCGATTTTTCCACGTGACGTTCGATAACCTTTACCACATAGTCGGTATCGGCAACGTACTTCTTTACTTCGTGGCGGATTACTTCACCCTTATAGTCAAGAGAAAGTATTGCTTTCTTCATTACGCCTTCGCGAACGGTTGCCATTTGCGGGCGATGTTCCGGGTTAACAATAGTTGCCACAATGTTTCCACCAAAAGCAGGACGGATTTGATAAAGCAGATTGGTATAAGTCTTGTTCTCTTTTTTATCTTCGTGTTCACCAATTTCGAGAGCGGTACAGTCGGCGGTTAATCCGCTGGTTAAAGCAGAAGATACACGAGGACCAAGGTCGCGACCAATAACGGTAGCTCCCATCAAACAAATTTGAGGTTTCTCTTCTTTAAATAAGTTTACCAATACCGAAGTGTGAGGCAACGAAGTATAAGGATAAAGCCCTTCGGCATCAAATACGTGCAGCTTGTCTACTCCATAAGGGATTACTTGCTTTTCAATATCTTTGAGGTTGGCACCTGCTACTACTGCTTCCAATTGGCAGTTGAGCTGATTTGCCAATGAGCGACCTTTGGTTAGAAGTTCGAGACTTACGTCAGCAATGCCCGATTCTTCTATTTCGCAATATACAAATAAGTTGTTCATATCTTTTAGTTTTTTATCCGATGGTATGGTTCTCTAATAGTTCCACGATAAGGTCTTCCACTTCGCGATTGGTAGCATTGATGTTCTTGCTTTCCTTTGCTTGGAACACAATGTTTTGAATAGCTTTCACTTTGGTAGGCGAGCCACTAAGTCCACATTGGGCAAGGTCACCATTAACGTCTGCTACGCTCCATTCTACAAGATTAAGATAATCGCGTTTATCGTATATTTCGGTATAATCTAAATTTCCTTGTTGTTTCTCGGTAACAGTCTTTGCGTGTTTGTATTTTTGCACGAGTTTAGCGTTACGGGGACGACATTGAGCAGCCGAACCATTTACGGTAATCACAATAGGAAGCGGACCTTCTACTGTTTCTACTCCGCCGTCAATATGACGTTTGGCAGTGATGCGTCCTTTTTCTACTTTAAGGATTTCTTCTGTATAGGTGATTTGAGTTAATCCTAACTTTTCTGCGACTTGCGGACCTACTTGTGCGGTATCTCCATCAATAGCTTGACGACCACCAATGATAATATCGTAATCCTTTATTTTGCGGATAGCGGTAGCTAATGCGTAGGAAGTAGCCAATGTATCAGCTCCTGCAAAAGCACGGTCGGTAAGTAAATAGCCATTGTCCGCTCCACGGAAAAGACCTTCACGGATAATATCTGCTGCACGTCCGGGACCCATTGTAAGCATAGTGATAGTAGTGCCGGGATAGGCGTCTTTCAGTCTGAGTGCTTGTTCGAGGGCATTCAAATCTTCGGGATTAAAGATGGCCGGAAGCGCCGCACGGTTTATAGTTCCGTCAGCTTTCATAGCATCCTTTCCCACGTTGCGGGTATCAGGAACTTGTTTGGCCAATACAACAATTTTCAACTTCATGTTATTTATGTTTTAAGATAATACTTTTATCGACTTGCAAATTTACTCAAAGCATTGGTATTACAAAAGATAATAACTTAATTTTGAAGAAGAGTTAAGAAAGCTTCTTGTGCTGCTCCCTCATAAATCTCTATTTTTGTAGCTTTATGGATGCGTTTTTTTATCTTTTTGTCTATGTCGGGCAACAGATATTCCCAAAGTGTCTTCATCTTACAAAGGAGTTGGGCATCGCCTTGTAGATGTTCACGGTAATGGTCTAACAGCATGGAATGAAAGCTGCGAAGTTTCGCAAGCATTTCTTCGGAAGTGAAAGGTTTACCGATGGAATATTCTGTAGCAAGTGCAGGATTCATTAATAATCCGCGACCAATCATAACTCCAATGAGATTAGGGAAACGAGTAGTAATATCTCGAATGTTTTGAGACGTAAGTAAGTCTCCGTTAAAAAGAAGCGGATGACGGCACGATTGATAAAAAGCATCAAAGGCTTCTAAATCTGTTTCACCTGTATATTGTTGCTTACCCAGACGGGCATGAAGAGTTATATGTCGAAGAGGAATATCGTTAAGCATAGGCAATAAAGCTAAACATTCTTCGGCACTTTCCCAACCTAGACGAAGTTTGACCGAAAACTTTAACTGAGGAAACTCCTGCGTTACGGCAAGTAGAGATTTCACTTCGTCGGGATAAGGAAGTATGCCTGCTCCTTTGTGTCTACGGGCAAGCATAGGAAAGGGACAGCCTAAATTAATATCAGCTTCAGTATGTCCCTTATCAATGAACATTGTCGCTATTTTACGAAACTCATCGGGAGTGCCACCTATAAGTTGAGGAACAAGATGAGATACCTTATTATTCTCTTGCTCCACGTCACGAAGTTCACGTACTCTAAAACGATCTCCTTTCTCTAAACGTACGAAAGGAGTGTAGTAAGTGTCGATATTGCCAAAGACAAGTTCGTGAGCATTTCGATAAGCAGCATCGGTATAACCTTGCAGAGGAGCGAAATGAATAGGATAAATCTTCTGTTCCATCTTTTTTTATTTGCAATTCATCAAGATAGCTTTGGCTACTGCGCCGGTTACGTCTCCATCTTCGCCATAAGCAGCATGACGTTCGTTGAAACGACGTTCTATTTCTAAAATGGTGTCGTCCCCAATGTTTTCTTCACCCAAACGAGTTGAAAGTCCTAACGAACGGAAAAACTCTTCTGTCTTCTCTATGGCTTGATTGATGCGAATGTCAGGTATTCCGGTAGTGATACCCCAAATACGTTGAGCATATTGAAGCATCTTTTCGTGCTTCTTTTCGCTTAAAGTACGAAGTGTTCCGGGATAAACAATAGCTAAAGTGGCTCCGTGAGTCAGTCCGTGTATTGCTGTTAGTTCGTGTCCAATCATGTGAGTAGCCCAATCTTGAGTGACTCCCATGCCAATAAATCCGTTTAAACCCATAGTTGCTCCCATCATGAACTGTGACATTAAATCATAGTCTTGTTGGTTTTCCTTAATCAATGGAGCTATATTGATTAACATGGTGAGAATGCTTTCTGCCCATCTGTCCATTAATCGGGATTGTCCCGGAGTGGTCATATATTGTTCCATTACGTGCACAAATGTGTCGGCTATGCCGCAAGCTACTTGATGAGCAGGTAATGAGAATGTTACTGAAGGATCTAAGATAGAGAATATTGGGTAATTCGAGAAAAAAGGATATTTCTCTTGAGTAGATTTGCGAGAGATAACAGCTCCGTTATTCATTTCCGAACCTGTGGCAGGTAGGGTGAGCACAGTTCCCATTGGAATGGTTTCCTTTGTTTCTCCTTTTATGACTAAATCCCAAGCATCTCCTTCATAAAGTAAGCCTGCTGCAATTAGTTTAGTGCCGTCAATTACCGAACCGCCACCTACTGCCAACAAGTAATCTATTTTTTTCTCTTTGCCAATAGCGATTGCCTTTTTCAGCGTCTCAATCTCCGGATTGGATTCAATGCCCCAAAATTCGATGATGTTTCTACCTTCCAAAGCTTTCATCACTTGCTCATATACTCCGTTTGTTTTTGCGCTTCCGCCGCCAAAAGTAATCATGATACGTTTGTCGGCAGGAATTTCTTTCGATAATTGAGCTATCATCCCTTCACCAAATAGGAGACGAGTAGGGTTGTGGAAAATAAAATTATTCATATTGTTTTATTATTGTTTCTAAATTCTGCTACAAAGGTATTATTTTTTATTTATCTTTGGCTAAAATATATTAGTATGAGTATAGAACTAGGCAAATTTAATCAGCTAGAAGTTGTTAAGGAAGTAGATTTTGGTGTTTATTTGGATGGTGGCGAAGAAGGGGAAATATTGCTTCCAACACGTTATGTGCCTGAAGATTGTAATGTAGGAGATGTTTTGAATGTATTTCTTTATTTAGATATTGAAGAGCGATTGATTGCTACAACATTGACTCCTTTAGTAGAAGTGGGACAATTTGCTTGTTTAGAAGTGGCTTGGGTTAATCAATTCGGAGCTTTTCTTAATTGGGGATTAATGAAAGATTTGTTCGCTCCTTTTCGTGAACAGAAGATGAAAATGATAGTAGGTAAAAAGTATATTATTCACGCTCATATTGACGAAGAAAGTTATCGTATTGTGGCATCGGCAAAGGTCGATCGCTACCTCTCTAAAGAGATACCTCCTTATCAAGAGAACGAAGAAGTAGATATTCTTATTTGGCAAAAGACTGACCTCGGATTTAAAGCGATTGTAGATAATCAATTCAGTGGTTTGCTTTATGATAGCGAAATATTTCAGCATCTCGAGACAGGTATGCAGTTAAAAGCTTTTGTAAAGCAAGTGCGTGAAGACGGCAAGCTCGATCTTATGCTCCAAAAAACAGGTTTTAAGAAGGTAGATGACTTTGCCGAGGTGCTTTTGCAATATATTACCGACAAAGATGGTACTATCTATTTGAATGATAAAAGTCCGGCGGAAGATATTTACGATACTTTTGAGGTAAGTAAAAAGACTTTTAAGAAAGCAGTAGGGGACTTATATAGAAAACGCTTAATAAAATTGGTTGGTGATAGCATTTGTTTGAATAAATAGTTTCGCCTAAACGAGAAAATAATGAAAAAAGGTTTTACTAATTATTGGCTACTAATACTATTTCTTAGTGTTGGTATGCAACTTTGGGCGCAAGCACCCGATGGTTATTATTCACGAGCAGAAAAAAAGAGTAGTGCAGCTTTGAAGAGTGAGCTGTTCAATATTATATCCAATCATAAAGTGGTGAGCTACGATGGGCTGTGGACGGTATATAGAACGTCGGATATTCGTCCGGATGGTACTGTTTGGGATATGTACTCTACTGTTACCTTTAGATTTGGGTCGGGACAATGCGGAGGTTATAAGCTTGTGGGCGATTGTTACAATAGAGAACATTCTTTTCCTAAAAGTTGGTTTAGCGAAGCTTCGCCCATGGTAAGTGATGCTTTTCATATTTATCCTACCGATGGAAAGGTAAATGGACAAAGGAGCAGTTTTGCTTATGGTGAGACTGCTAATGGTACTCAACTTGCGGCAAGTTCCAAAGGAAAGCCTTTAGGGAAGTTAGGCCCTTGTAGTTTTCCCGATTGTTCAGGCACGGTGTTCGAACCGGTAGATGAATATAAAGGAGACTTCGCACGTACCTATTTTTATATGGCTACTCGCTATCAAGATAGAATAAAAGGTTGGAAGAGTCCTATGCTAGGAGGAGACGATTACAAACCGTGGGCTATCAATCTGCTGCTCAAATGGCATAGGCAAGACCCTATAAGTAAGAAAGAGACTGATAGAAACAATGCTGTCTATGAGTTTCAGCACAATCGTAATCCGTTTATTGACTATCCTGAGTTAGTAGAATATATCTGGGGAAACAAGAAGGGACAAAATTGGATACCCGGTGGAGAGACTACTCCTATGCTTATTGTCCCGGTTAATAACACTTCTATCGATATGGGAGTGACTGCGGTTAATAAACAACTCACTACACAAGTGCAAGTGAAGGGACAAGGACTCACCGAGAACTTAATAGTAAACGTTAATGGCATCGGTTTCAGTACGAACGTTCAAACTTTAAACTTCGAAGAGGTTAATCGTGGTACCACTCTTTCTGTTAGTTTCTCATTGGCGAACGCAGTTAATGCCGAGGCTTCTTTGACACTTTCGAACGGGCAAGTAAGTTCAACTATTCAACTCACTGCTCAGACAATAGATGGTATTCCTGCTCTACCTGCCGAAAATGTTTCACTCACTTCGTTTACTGCTTGTTGGATGGACGTAGATAAGAGTGGCAATTATATGCTTAACGTGATGAATGCCGATGGCTCTTCTCTTGTCGGTTATCCTGTTCAGGTAGCTACTACCGCTCAAAAACATGAAGTGAGCGGATTGCAATCGAACACGACCTATCAATATCAGCTTTCGAAAGGGAATAAAACTTCCAATAAAATAACAGTTACTACTGCAGCCCCCATTCCGGTACTTGAACTTATCTCTCCTGCCGGAGGATTGATATTTGGAACTAAGCCCGGCGAAGCTTCTGAAATAAAGGAGGTGGAAGCTTATACCGAGAATATCACAGAAGATATTAAAGCGACCATATCCGCACCTTTTGAGATCAGTTTGAATAAAGAAGATTGGGCAAGAGAATTGATGCTCGACCGTAAAGGTGAAAGTTTCTACGTACGTATATCCGCTACTGCTTCGGCAGGTACGCATACAGGAACATTATCTCTGTCTACGGCTACTATCGATGGTGACGAAGTGGACGTAACGGGAACAGTTGCTTTGCCTCGTGTCTTTTTTGAAACATTCGAAGCGGGAGAAATCGGTGGATATTATAATAAGAGTATGGCATGCACAGCTACTACTTGGAAAATGAACAATGTAGGTATATGGGGTGACACTTCAGATAGACACAATGAGACTCGTGCTGTCCGCTTTAAAAAGTCAACATCTTCCATAACGATGGATAAAGATAAGATCGAAGGAACTTCGTCCCTTTCTTTCTATGCAGCTTTGTTTGGAGGTGACTCAGACGCAACTATCGAAGTCTCTTATTCTATCAATCAGGGAACAAATTGGGTTGTGTTGGGTACTAATAATATCACCAATACTACTTTACAACAAATCAATTACAACATCAATGTTCCCCAACCGGTACGCATCAAAATTGAACAGAAAAGTGGTAAGCGTATCAATATAGATGATATTGCTATGAGCGATTATCATGCTACCGGCATTGCTACTACGGAAGTCTCCACTTGGGATGCTTATTCCCGTCAGGGCAAATTGGTTTTAGAGATGAGCGAAGCAGAGCTTGTGAAAGTATATTCTGCCAATGCTGTAGAGATGTATCAACAAAAAGTTCCGCAAGGCATTGCCGAAGTATCTCTTCCTAAAGGAATGTATATTGTAGTATGCGGCGAACAAAGTAAAAAAGTAATTATCAAATAGGAAATATTTCGTTTCTATATTGATTGTTTGTTTCTAAAAAGAGATATTAAAAAGAGAGTGAGAAGTTTAAATATAACATTTAACTTCTCACTCTCTTTTATTTTGTTGAGTTGCTATGAGGTTTATTGATAGCTATTACTGCACAGAAACATTCAATATTTCCGGTGTTTGCTCGGAACCCCATTGCTTGCCTTGCTCAAATAGCATTGAAGGCTTGACCGTATAGAGGAGCGAAGTCTTTACACAATAATATTTTAGCAGCATCTTTTCGCTGTTGGTAATCGAACCGTGTATCTCCATTTTGAATATTTTCGTTCCATTCAACTCATTTAGATTTGCTACTCCACGACACTCATCAGCAACAAATGCAGCTATCATATCTCCTTCTCCGGCATCTTGAATTTGTTCAGCTGGCAGCGTACATACAACTTGCATCTTCAACGGATGTTTGTCTGTCTGTATTAATGGGAGTAGCTCCGGTGCTTGCTCTGTGCCATGAACACCTTCGACTTCGAAGCTAAGATAGTTACTTGTGGTGTAGACATAGTTACAAGTAGCGTTGAAATACTTCAATACTATTTTATCTGTTTGTCCCTCTGTTCCTTTAATAGCTATTTTATAAACTCTCTTGCCATCTGTTGTTGCCATCAGCTTACCAACTCCCCGGCACTCGTTGCCTACAAAAGCAGCTAGTTGATCAGCATCGGTAGCATAAGGCAGCAGCTCATTCGCAATCTTCATATAAGCAATCATGCTACTTTGTGGAATCAACAAGGTAGGCATGGGAGAGTCGATGGTTCCAAACTCTGAAAGAGCTACCATTTTTGTTCCTTTTTCCGATAAATAAGTGTCTTTCTTTTCAGCACTGTAATATTTAAAAACAACTTTTTCATCCGCTACCTTGCCACGTATATCCATGGAATAGATGAGTTTGTTTCCATCATTGCTTAGCTGTCCTATTCCTCTACATTCGTCACCAACGAAAGCAGCGAACAAGTCGTTTGCTTGGGGGGTGAATGCTAAATCGGAAGTTTTGATACTCATCGTTGCATTCATATGGATAGGATATTTGCTCAACTTATCGAAGTCCGGAAAAGCCGGTTCGCTTATCGTACCATATTTTTTGTTGACTTCATACGGTAGATCGTTTGGGTCGGTAGATAAAAGTAGATGATTTTTGGCGCTATAATAGCGTAAAACTACTTTCCCAATTTCGTTGTCCTTCGCTTTTATTTGCAGAAAGAATGCTGAAATATTGCTGTTGCTTTTTTCTATTGTAGCTACTCCTCGGCACTCTTGGTTGATGAATGCTGCCATTTTATCATTGTCCGTCATCTGTTTCTCTAAGAAAGGAGTCAGTCTAATAACAGCAGTCATGCTGGTTGGATATACATAAGGATCAGGAACTGTCCATTCAGGTACAGGTTCTGTTCCCATGAAATCGACAGACCAAGAAGGCTTTTCCTGATTCCCACTTTGATTGAATATCCAATCAGTTGGGGGAGTTGATACAAAATCCTCAGCCATCACTTTCCATTCCGGACGTGTGGTGCTTGGATATTTTATCACTTCTTTTATCACTTCCTCCTTTGAACATTGCATCATCATCAGTGACATCAGTATCCACAATCCTATTTTAAAATGTTTCATATTTATTAAATATTAGATAGGGAAGCAATTTGCCCAAAGCAGAAACTGCTTCCCTATGTGGATAAATGGTTATTTCTTAATCACCTTGTATACACTCTTCACTTGGTCTATCATGATATTAACCATGTAGATTCCGGAAGTCAGATGAGCTGCGCCCTTCCATTCGATACTAACATTACCGTCCTTGTTGCAACCCTCGAAGTTGTCAATCAGTCGACCTTGAGTATCGGTGATGGTGATGTTTACGTCAGCTTCTTTCTCCACGTTCAATTTGATAGTTAATACCTCATCGAATGGGGAAGGATAGATGTTAGCATCTTTAGCGTTCTTGCTTAGGTCAATAAGCATTGGTTGAGCAAGAGTACCCTTTGTTTGGTTATTGGCATAGGTAGTTACCTTTTCGGAAGAAGCTACCGTCTTGCCATTACTTTCCAAAGCTACACTTACATTTTCTGCTTTATCTCCCACTACAGTTAAGAAGAATAGGTCGTTATTGGTTCCCGGTACACGGATAACCGAAGCTTCGCCTCTCTTCTCGCCTTCTACATAAGCAATTAGTTTATCACCTGCTTGTACGTCCATTCCTACAATTTGGGCTATCATCGTCATGTTATTCACATAATTGGCGTTAATATATCCCTCTTCTGTTTGATTGGCTCTTGTTTTAGCTTTCAATCTACTATTGATGCTTACACTAGGATATTGTAGTTCAACGTTGCCTTTAGCGTTGCGTTGTAGCATATATCCCTTTCCGCTTTCCATATTCGATAGACTGCCAATCCAACCGGTGTTGCCTGTGTACATCGCAAATTTATTTTGAGACTTGACGATATCACCTTCTACAGCCGGATATCCTGCTAAAGCTTCTTTTAACTTTAGGTTAATAGATGGCAAATAAGAAATGTAATTCCAAAGAGTAGTACCATCTTCCTTGCTACCCAAAATGCTTAGCTTAGTCTGTTTGGTATCTACCGATGTACCGGTCAAGTCAATGCGTTGAGATTTCTCGGACTGTATCATATACATAGATGTATTGTCGAATCCGGTAAGTGAACCTACCCATCCGTCTTCCGAATAAGAGGCGAATCCACCAATCTCACTCTTTACAATGTCGTTTTTGCTCCAAACATTGTTGCCTAAAGTGGCATTAATATCATTCAATGTATTGTTAGCCACATTGAATGATACCCAATTCCAACCACTGTTCAATGGAATTTGTTGTACTCTGAGGTCTTGTGCGGTAAATACAATCGGTGCCGTAGGCGAACCTACAACCTTGTTGTTGCCAAAACTGATTGCATTTGTCGGCATTGCATTGTAAATAACGCCGGTACTTGCGTCCCAAATACGGAATTCAAGGTCTCCTGTTGCTGCTTCGTTGCTGTAAACCGTTAACAGAGCATAGTACATATCGTTTTCTTTCGAATAGCTATTGTTGACTACACCTACACAAGCTCCTTTGTAGAATGCTGCGAGTAAGTCTTCTTTATCTATTGAATAAATGCGATTGATAGAAAGTTTACCAAAGACTGACATGTTATACTTGTAATTAGCAGGATTAACATTCCAATCTGGTTTCTCTCCTTTGACTTTCACGTTGATAGGTAATGCTTCCGATGTCTTGTTCTCGTTGCGCATATACACTATTTCGTTGTACGAACCAATATTGAGTCCGGCATCAACGGTAAATGTGATATCTAACGAAGAAGACGGTTTAATCGTTCCACTCATTGGTTCAACATTTAACCATGAAGGCATATTCTCCATATCAAAACGTTGTACAGAACCTCCGTGATTTACGGCTTTCACTACAAACGTCTTTTCTACGTCGATCGGTTTCTCAATGCTAATTTCATTTTCGTTCCACTTCAATTGGTTGTGATCAATATAAGCACTCCAAGTAACCGGACTAGATAGTACATTACCGTTCATATCTTGTACTTCCTCTACCGTAAAGGTAATAATGCTCTTTTCGATGCGTTCCCACTCTTTGTTGTCGAAGTTAATAATTAATGCGTCGTTGTTCACTACAAAGTCAAATCCAATCTTAGAAACAGGACCTTTGTCTTTTATAGGAGCTGAGGCTGAGGTTTCTACGCTACCACCACCAAATACTTCTGCATCTTTTACTAGTTGACTAGAATCTCTTTGCACTTTCTTATCACTCAAAGTGAAATTAAGTTCTTTAGTACCTTGGAAATCTATGCAATAGTCAAATGGATAATAAGCCAATAAGCCCATTTCTTCTCCGTCCAAATGTTCACTATTGCTGTTGTTTATGATAGATTCGTTCTTGTAGAGATTCCACAGACGGAATTCATCTATTTCTCCCTTGAAGAAGTTGTCTATGGTAACTGTTGGATTGTGCTCAACAGAAGTCCAACCACGTGCTCCTAAGTACATATAAGGTGCAGATACACCACCTAAGTCTTGTGCTTCGAAGAAAGTCTTCAATATACCATCAACTAATAGTTGAGCGCGTCCGTTAGTGCGGCTTACGGCTAGAGCCAAATGGTGCCAATCATTATCAAGATAGTTACCATCTACAACAGCTTTCACTCCATTGTTGTGGTAAGTGAGTATGCCACCTTCGAATCCGATAGAGAATAAGGTACGTGAGCCATCCATATCCAATCCATCACCACGTCCATTAGATACTAAAGTGGCGTTGCTTTGTCCGGCTTCGCCTTTGAACCAGAGTTCCATGGTGTAGTCCATTGTTTGGTCTATTATAGTTGAACTTCCGGCATTCAAGCGTACATACTGACTAGTACCGTTAAACGTAGCAGCACGTCCTTCAGGTAAAGTCCATTCACTTCCGTTCATGCTTAAGTTTGCTCCGCGAGCTTTATCTTTCAGTTCAGAGCCTTTGGCTTCGTTCATTGGATAGTAAGCAAGCAAGTTGTTTTCAGCACCCGACAACAATTTGTCTTTATCGGCCCTTATCCGTGCAAGGCTGACAACTTTATCCCATATACGTGCGTTGCCCATCTTACCGGCAAAATTACCTCCACCATTGATGTTGGCACCGAATAGATAGTTACCTTCTCCGGCATAGGTATTTATGCTAACACCGCTAATATACTCTGTACCATTATAGTAGGCGCTTACTTTGTTCTCTTTTGCATTAAGCACGAATGCTACATGAGCCCAGTCTCCTTGTTTGTAAGTAACTGCATCGGTACTAATGATTTGGTTACTACCTATTTTAACCCTTAGATGATTGTCGGCAGTGATACCAAATTCCATAGATTCGTTTACATTACCCTGACTAAAGTAAGTGGCATCTTGTGGTTTATCGCTAAACACCCACATTTCTATAGTCAAGTCTTTGTTTGCCCAGTTACGGGTAAACTCTGAGGTTAAGCGATCGTTACTTCCGTCCAGACGAACAGAAACCGAATGATCTGCTAATGCGTCATTTCGTATACCGCTTACTTGGAATTTCTTTTTCGTTAAGTATCCTTCGGCTATCTTTTCGTTAAAGTTCAATCGAACCTCATCGTTAACAGTTAAGATACCGTTAGCGGGTTGTGCGCTACCAAATAATCTAGGAGTGTACATATCTTTTATACCGCTATGTACAGGCGATACATTTTCTACTTCCTCGTTATTGATAACGCAAACACCTACGGCACGAAGATCGTAACGTTGGTCTTGCTTATCGTCTAACATCCACCGATAATTAATGGTTCCCTTAGAGGTAGCGTCAATTATTTCGGCAGCAGCATCTTTGTCCTTGGCAATAGCAGCTTCATAATCTGCCTCGTTTTTGTAATAACTCATCAAGGTAATCCAATCCTCGTCTGAGTCGGAAGAAGCCTTGTATTGTAACTTGATACGGCTGAAATTATCGTAGTTCACGTCGAATCCATCAAGTATTACATCCATATAATGATTTGGCACACCAGCTTTCTCCACCGTCTTTAACTTGGTGTTGTAAGTCCAATTATTTGTAGGCTTTTTGATGTTTACATCCGTACAAGAAGGAGTGAAATGTACCGAGAAAGTAACCGTATCGGCAATATCTGATTGACATTGAGACTCCAATGCTAATTGTAAATTGTCGTAGTTCATTATGGAACCTTTGCTTACTTCTAAAGTCTTAGTCAATATTTGACCTGCGGGTACTAGTAATGCACGTCCGTTGCCAATAGCGGCACCATCCATATATAACTTGGCACCATTAGGATTGCTTCCGTCTATAATCTTAAGGTTATACCATCCGTCTTCGTTCAATTCTGAAGCGTTTTTCAGATATAAAGTGATATAAGCCGGTTTACCCGAAGGAATATTTTTAATAAAATTTTGTCCTTCTTTTACATCAATAACAGGCTTTTCTATCTGTATGGTAGAAGCGTCTATCTGCGTGCCCGGCTCATAATACTTTGTTTTGTATTCACCTTCGTATGGACAAGAAGTTGCTCCTGCCTTAGTCTTAAAGATAAAGGTAGAATAAGCTTCTTCTTTCTTACCTTCTGATTCACCTTCTGTAGCTTCGTGGCATACATCTACGCTTATGTAGTCATTGCCATCTTCCGAAAGTACAAATCCCTTACTGTGAGAAGCTTCCTCTGTAGTAGCAAATTCACCACCATGCTGGGTCGATATTTCCTCCGAAATCTGGAGTCGGATACCGCTACCAGCACCCTTAAGGTCTGTTTCGTTGGTTAAAGCTCCTCCTACAAGTAAACTAAAGTTGCTAGTTTCGGTACTTGTCTTAGAATATGATTCTGAATATTCAATAGGTGAGCCTGCATGGAATGAGTAGTTCTGCAATTTCACAGCTTCTATTTTAGCTTTCTCATTGTCGCTCATACGTGCTATCCATGCATCAATAGACTGATTGAAATAGGATATTGTATCGTTCCTAACTTTCTGAGTTTCAGGATAGAAAATCTTGTAACTCGGTCCTTTTGCTATGTCTCCCGTATAGGATTTAAATGCAGGGTCAGTATTGCTCTTACCGTAATTCTTATCGTCTGAAGCTAATAAAGAACAATAAACAGCTATTTTGCTTTCATTTGCCAACTTTTGAGCTTCAGTATCGTTCAATTCACCCATTGGATGCAAGAAGCTGGCTTTTAGCTTACGTATTTCCGGTATTAGCGTATTTTCAATATGAGATTGAGGATAAGCGAATAGCGTACCAAAGTTTTGAGCTACACCTATAGCCTGTTGCTTTACCAAAATCATATCATTGGTTGTGGGAGTAATGGCATCGTAAGTCTTGTAAAAGTCCGAAATTTGCCCTTTTACTTTTTCGTACTTCTCTTTAGACACGAAGTTGACAGACTCTGTAGAACCAAAAGAGATATTAGTAGAATAACCGATGTATACGTCACCACTAGCTCCTACAAAATTAGGATTATCACTGGTTTGGAAACGAGTGGTGGTGGTGGTCACAGATTCACGTTCGCTGGAACCTCCAACTGTCTCTTCATGCTTTACGGCTAATCCCAATCCGGTATGAGACTCCGCACTATTAATGGTTCCTACACCTACCCCTGTAAAGGTAACAAGTTCTACACCTAATATCTGAACAAAATTTTCCTCACCAACATTACTTATATTACCTGTATATACAGATCTTCTTGATACAGATGCTCCCTTTTCCAAGAAAGAATATGAGTTGCTTCCGGGAGGGTCGCGCAATACCATCATTAACTTGTCGGGACCGGCAGTCACGAAATTTGTTCCTTTCATGTGATTACCTAATACCACTGCTTGAGTAAGTAACTTTTTGCTATCTACCCAATTGAACGAAGTTCCTGTTTCTCCACCTATCTTAGCTTTTACGGTGATAGCAGCCACAGCTGTGGTCAGGTCCGGCTCTCCGCATTGGAAAGTATGGACAGCTACACCTTTTTCGTCGGCAGTTACAGCTACGGGATTAGCATCGCTTGCCATGCTAGCTAAAAACTCTACGGTGGCATCTTGTGCGGGTACAATGTCCATTGGCTTATCAGCTACTACATCACCATTTTCATCGTAATAATTATAACCTTCGAACACCGTTGCGCGAAGATTGTAGCGATTTGATTGTTCGAATACAGGTCTACCTATTGCATAAGTACCCTTCGCTTCATCATAGAGCGCTACCTCTTCGAGACCATTAGTTCCTAATCTCTTGGAATTCTTTTCTCCGAAGTAAGGCAAAGGTTTGTTGCTAGCATCCAACTGCACCAAATCTATTATTGGAGCAATCCTTACCCCGAATATCTGCTTCTTGTTGAAGTGTACGGTATCGGAGTAGTTGGTACGTACCCATTCCTTTTTCACTTGTACGGAATCAATATATTCATAGAGCGAGGTGTCGTCAAAGAAACTACTACTTAGGTCCATTTGTCCACCCAATCCTTTCACGCTGTCGTCATATCCGGGAGCATTAACTGCTACATTAAATGTTTCAGGCAATACATCTGCCACGAATTCGCCGGTTTCAACGTTGGGACAGATCGTAATTGTAGTGTTACTATATATTACCTTATTGTTGTTTGCTTTAGTCTTGTTCGATGGCTTAAAATGATCCATAGTTACGGTTCTACCTTTGCTCGATATTGCGTAAGCAGGATTGCTGTAAGTCAAAGTAACAGACGTTCCACTTCCGAGGTTGTTTGTCGATAAACTATGCCCTGCGGGGTAAGCTTCTTGAATAGTACCTCCTGCCACACGACCAATATAGCGTACGGTAGTAATATCGACCAATTCAAGACCGGTAATCATATCCTGATAATTGCGGTCTAGAAGGTCGCTAGTGAGTATTCGTCCATCGTACTCGAACTTATGATTGTTTTTCACAGCTCTTACTTCGTGAACACCTACCGGTACTTGAATTTGGAATTCGCCTTGAGCATTAGTCACAAGTACGTTACCCTTGTTACCCATAGCGGTTATGCCATCGATGGTAAACGATACGCCTTGTACCGGAATAGTACCGCCCTTGTAGGTGATGCTTCCTGTTACGAGGAACGATGACTTGTCGGTGAAGTTCACTGTATGACTTTGCGAATTAGAACTAATTAAACGAAGTTCTTTTTCGGATTCAAACTTATGAATTCCCAATAGAGGTACAATCATGTATGTAGTTCCGTTGCCCGCATAAGGCAAGGCTCGGATAGCGTATGAACCGTCGACAGCTGTCACCCCTTTATAACCAAGTTGACCGGATGTAGGGATGTTTTTATTATCGAGGATTGCACCGGTCACAGTTCCATGATTACCATTGTATTTAGTACCTGAGTAAGAAGTGTCATAGAACGATTTGTCTACTGAATAGTTAAAGGTATAGTAGGCTAACAAACCCGATTCTCCACCGGTGAGATAGCGAGAGTAGTCTCTCTTGATTGTTTTTGCGTTGAGAGCCTTGCTCCAAATGCGTATTTCATCAATATTACCAATGAATCCGTCTCCACCTATTACTACAGCATTTGCGTTTCCGGTAAGGGCAGACGCTGCTGTTTTCTTAGCACTGTCTGTTTGTCTTCCGTTTACATATATGTATAAGGAGTCTTTGTCTGCTACTGCAGATAAGTGACCATAGTTTAGCGCAGAACCCATATCGTTGGCGAAATTCATCGTAGCGGTCAATACTTGCGTACCTACCTTGAAAGTTGCTTTCCCATTTACGATGCTTAGTTCATACATATCGGCTTTTTTCAAGATGGTACCATTATTTTTAGAATTAACCCATGCTTGAATAGTAATAGAATCCGGATTGCTCTTTAGTAGGTCTTTATTATCTACGGTCAGCACATCGTCTCTGTTAAATTGGTATGCCTTGCCATTGGTACCACTTTCTTCCGTTACTTCGGCACACACTTCTACATCCGATACGGCTTGCCCGCTTTTATCGTAGGTGACACGTCCATAGATATCACCCGTAGGAGTACGGAAACCAATATCCTCCACTTCATTGGATGATAAAATATTTTTGGAACATACTACTATACCGACAATTTGGTACTGATACACTTCTCCCGGTATGCAGTTCTTGTCTTCTGCATTGTATTTATTCATGGCAGAAGAGCCGTTTACGGATAATATTTGTTTATATTCATCTGCGCTACCATATAGCTTGCGCTTGATAGAGAAACTCTCGAACATGCCTTTCGATTCCCAAGCAAGATCTACTCGGTCGGAATAATATCCTTTAGAAGCAGTTACCGATATCATTTCTCCTATCTCGCTGGGAGAAATAATATTTGTAATAATTTTATTTGTTTTATAAATATCTTCACCGGGTGTTACGTATACGTCGTAAGAGTATTGATTGCAAGGAAGAATTGCTTTGTCGGTGTATGCTCCTGATTTAAGAATATCCTGTGTTAGCCCCTCTATCTTTTGGATACTAGCTAGAGTAAGATTGTTGCGTACAATGACAAACTTGGAACCGTTAGACCAAATGTTGTTGCCATTAGTATTCCATGTAATGTTAGCGACTTGACTTTCTCCATCCTTACCTAGTGCAACCGATGCAGAGGCTATTTCAGTATGCTTTGAAGCAACCTGTATTGAGGTACCTCTACCGTATTCCCATCCCCATTTTGGTGTATCTAAGGTCTTTGCGCGAGTGACACGGTAGTATAAAACACCTTGAATATTAGCCGGTAATTTATTGTCTTCGAAAGTAAATTCGTCTTTCTTATCAACATCAACAACAACACGACCTACTTCTGTTGGATCGTTAAAAGCAGCATTATCTGCACGTTGTATGACAAACTTATCTTTCTTGTCGTCTCCAATTCTCTTTCCTGTTCCGGGTTCGAGTTTCCAATACAGATTAACTTTACCCAAAGGATTGTATGTAGCTCTAACGCTGTTTTTTACTATATCTTGATACCCCGGTACGGTTAAAGTTTTAGTCTGATTTAACATAGAAAGATCAGAATAACGTTTATGAATGTTAAGTCTAATCTTTTGCTCATTGGGGCTACGTCCAATAACTTTCTCAATGGTCCTCCCCGAAACTTTAGCATTTCCATCTCCTTCAAAAGCATAGATAGTTCCTAGCGGTACATCCGCACTAGAGGTCGACTTTATCTTAAATTGGAAACGTTCATGAAAATCGTAGGTGAGGTCACCAAAATTAGATATTCCCTTAATAAATAATGTATTGGGAAAAGTGTGTTCACTTTGATACGCACCTTTATTGTCGCCGTCCTCTTCAATAGAAGCAAAATACTTAAATCTCAAATCTTTATTTAGATATCTCTCCCCTTTGAAATACCATCGTACTGTCATGTGCATTACATTACCCACAGCGTATGTTTGGTATATTATTGCCCGTGAGTCGGGAATATCATTATGTACTATTTTGGGAGCAAACCAATAATTGTCCATACCCTGGTTAGAATCATCTTCAAAGGCGAAAATTTCTTGGTCGGTGCCACCATATAGTACGTGCATCTCCTTTTGTCCACCATAAAACCATCCATTGTAGGGTCCGTTTGGATCGTATGCATATAGGATATCAAAATCAACAAATCCACCGTTATTGTTGTCTTGTTCTACATACTGGAAAGTAATGGTTGCTGTACTTGCCTTTAATACATCACGGGCATTACCATTTGCCGCCCATCCTTTTGTAGAGCAAAGCATAAGCAATGCCATCATCATAAGCATCCACTGCGTATGATTTCGCCATCCTCCTCCTGAGGAGGACTGTCGATTTTGTATCTGTTTCAGATACTGTTCAGGTAAATTCTTTTTCATTTTTTTTAAAGTTTAAGAACCGAAAATTATATTATATTTTAATAAGTCCGAAATACTTGGCTAAGTTACTACTTATAATTTATCGTTATATCTCTGCAAATGACTAATAAATCAACTAAATCTTATTTTTACCCTTTAAAGACCTTGAATTTCACCTTGAAAGACCTTGAGTTATTTTTTGTTTTATTATCTTTGACGCTTAATCATTCCTTTGTGAGGATAAGTAACTGTTTTGAAATAAATATAAAGATGAAAGAAGCAAAAACATCAGCTATATACTCGGGTAAATTTATCGGAAAGGTATGGACTAAAATTATGTCCCACTTTGGACTAGATGAGAATGCTAGTATCTTGGAAAAACAGCAGTTGTCTGTGTTTCTTTGTTCGGAATTGGGTATGCTTCTTATTAGCATAGCGGCTACCTTCTTGTATGGAGGAGTGCGGACACCTTACTTCTACCTTAATAATATTACTTGGACTGGATTGATTATTTTATTGTTTGTTGTCTATTATAAGCGGATTATATCGCTGAAGAGGGCTTTACTCTTTCACATCATTTTGTATCAGTTGGTAGCTAGCTCCAAAATGATTTATGCAGCAATGACCTCTTCTGACTTAGATATGGCAGAGGGTATTGTTTTAATAGATATGACTTTGATGCTATGTTGCTTTATTATTGCTTACCTTTCGTGCCTAAGCTATGTCAGCGTGGGCATTGTTGTCTGTTCTCTAAGCTCTTATATAGCTTCTATCTATTTAACTCAAAGTCTCATACTTCTAAATTTCTTGTTCCCTTTTATTTTTATGTTTTTGCTATTTGCGCTGTTTGCCATAGCGATGGGAAATATGATTCAGAATTTATCTAACGAGAATTTCACTTTAAAAGACGAGAAAGAAAAACTCACTACTCTCTTTGACCTAAGTAAGCAACAACTTAGAGCTCTGATGTCACTAACAAGTGGTGAAGGAATGAGTCATGAACAGATTGCCGATGTGATGAAAGTAGTAGGAGATAAAGCGGAAAAGAAAATACGGAGCAAAGTGCAATATCTTATCGAGCAGGAACAGATTGCTTACGATCAATTGTCGGAAAAGTTTCCCGAACTTGCTCCATCGGAGATTGCTATCTGCAAATTGATACTTAAAGGGAAAAAGCTACAAGAAATTTGTGTAGAGTTGAATAAGGCTGAGAGTAATATATCGAGCCAACGTTCACATATTCGCTCCAAATTGGGACTAATGCCGACGGATAATTTGATGCTAGCTCTACGGAGGCGAATGGAA
>JAVVPX010000029.1:0-24308 GCA_036655555.1 Bacteroidaceae bacterium
GTTAGTAAGTATATATCATACCCTTTTTGGGATAAGTAATTCATTTTGTCGGCATAAATCCTTTCTATGCCTCCTACTTTGGCTATAGCTTCGTGTATATATACTATTTTCATTTAGTAATAAGGTTAAAAGCAGAACTAGAGAATGCGGTGCACGAAGAGCTTTTTCTGTGCACCGCAATTTGTTGCATGTTATTTGTTATGCGTCAATATTGGCATAAGTAGCATTCGCTTCGATAAACTCACGACGGGGACCTACATCCTCACCCATTAGCATAGAGAAGATATAATCTACTTCGGCTGCGTTGTCGATGTTTACTTGTTTAAGTAAACGAGTTTCCGGATTCATGGTCGTGTCCCAAAGTTGTTCGGGATTCATTTCACCTAGACCTTTGTAGCGTTGGGTATGAATACCTGAATCTGAACCGCCTCCATAAGTTTCGATAAACTTCACACGGGCTTCTTCGGTGTAACAATATTCTTTTGTTTTGCCTTTGGTGCACAAATATAACGGTGGATTAGCAATGTAGAGATAGCCGTTTTGTATAATCTGAGGCATATAGCGGAAGAAGAAAGTCATAATCAAGGTGTCGATGTGAGAACCATCGACATCGGCATCGGTCATGATAATAATCTTTTTGTAGCGTAGCTTTTGAATGTTTGCTTCTTTGCTATCGTCTTCTGTTCCAATGGTTACGCCTAAAGCTGTGTAGATATTACGAATTTCTTCGCTTTCCAAAGCTTTGTGATACATTGCTTTTTCTACGTTCAAAATTTTACCTCGAAGTGGAAGGATAGCTTGATACAAACGATTACGACCTTGTTTAGCTGAACCGCCTGCCGAATCACCTTCGACAAGATACAATTCGCATTTATCAGGGTCTTTGTCTGAACAGTCAGCTAATTTGCCGGGAAGTCCGCCTCCGCCCATTGGCGATTTGCGTTGAACCATTTCGCGTGCTTTGCGTGCTGCATGGCGTGCTGTTGCTGCAAGGATAACTTTATCTACAATTATCTTAGCTTCCTTAGGGTGTTCTTCTAAATAATAATTTAAAGCTTCTCCAACAGCTTGGTCTACAGCTCCCATCACTTCGTTGTTGCCTAACTTAGTTTTGGTTTGTCCCTCGAACTGTGGCTCTTGAACTTTAATGGAGATAACGGCTGTTAATCCTTCACGGAAGTCGTCGCCTGAAATCTCAATTTTTAGTTTTTCCAATAACTTGGAATCCTCTGCATATTTCTTAAGTGTACGAGTGAGCGCACGACGGAAACCGGCGAGGTGAGTACCTCCTTCAATGGTATTAATATTGTTGACGTATGAGTGGATATTCTCAGTGTAAGAAGTGTTGTACATAATAGCAACTTCTACCGGAGTGCCTTGCTTTTCGGTATTGATATAAATCACATCCGGAATCAATCTCTCTCGTGAAGAATCTACGAATTGAACAAATTCTTTTAAACCTTCGGTTGAGTAAAATATATCGGAACGATAGTTACCCTCTTCGTCTTTGGTGCGGAGGTCTGTTAATTGAATGTGAAGCCCGGCATTCAAGAATGCTAACTCACGCATACGAGTGGCAAGTATCTCGTATTTATATTCCGACACAGTGAATATCTCACTGTCTGGTAGAAAGGTTACTTGTGTGCCATTCTTGTCGGTTGTTCCTACTTCTTTAACAGGATATAAAGGATGGCCGCATTCATATTCTTGTTGATAGATTTTTCCATTTCTTGCTACTTGTACCATCATGTGCGATGAAAGTGCGTTTACGCACGATACGCCTACACCGTGCAGACCGCCTGATACTTTGTATGAACCTTTGTCGAATTTTCCTCCGGCATGAAGTACGGTCATAACAACCTCGAGAGCTGATTTTTTTTCTTTTTCGTGATAATCTACCGGAATACCGCGTCCGTTATCTTGAACGGTGATAGAATTGTTTTCATTGATGGTTACTTCAATGTGTGAACAGTAGCCTGCAAGTGCTTCATCGATGGAGTTGTCCACTACTTCGTAAACTAAGTGATGGAGACCTTTCACACTTATATCTCCAATGTACATCGCAGGGCGTTTCCTTACGGCTTCTAGTCCTTCGAGAACTTGAATGCTATCCGCGCCATAGTTACCCTCACTGTTTGCAATTTGTTCTTCTGTCATATTTCTATTATTATATTCTACTTTTTAGTGTTTATACTGCTTTTTACAGCGAGCAGTAAAACAAAGCAAATGTAGTGAAAATACTCCATACTTAAAGCCTATATTGCTGACTATTTTAAAATTGACGAAACTTTTATTAGAACTATGGTTTACATTGTATTTTTGGAGACTTTCTATTTGGATTTAAAAAATGTGTTTCTTATTGTTAAATTCAAACATTTTAATCATTTTAGCTCCAAAAACGACCTTTTTTAGTCGTAAAAAGTAGTTTATAATTCAGTTCTTTTTTATATCTAATGTCCGTTATATTGTAATATATACTTATGCTAATAACACTATATAACTGACTATATGTAAATTGTAGTATATACTATTTTCTTAGTTTTATGGTGTTGCAGATACTTATCTGCAACACATCTGCAACGGTATCTGCAACAGACTTAAATAGTTGTTTGTTAGTTATTTACAAGCAATATGTTGCAGATGGCAGATAAAATTCATTTTTAAACTATGGGAAGTGATAATAAATGTGATAGAAATATCCCTGGTTTAAACTCTTACTGAAGCCTTAAAAAGTCTTCAGCATTATTTTAAGAATAAACAGTATTATTTTAAAAGTCTTCAGTACTATTTCGATACTTTTCAAGAAGTTTAGCCAAAAGATATTTTGAGGAAAAGAATATAATTTTCTGCGCGAAAATTATTAAATTCACAAGAAACAAGGTGATTTCATTTAGTATAATATAGAAATACTATATTTTGCTACACCTAATAATTATCTTTTGTTCATCGGCTAATGTGGTGGCAAACAGATAGATGTTTCCTCCATCTGAAAGTTTTAACCTCTTGCGTAGTTCGTTTACCGTGGCAGGAAAGTTACGTACGGTAAGGTTGGCTTGTTTAAGGCCGGAAAGATGCGCACGGATTTCTTTTTTGTTGAGACTAAAAGAAGACTCACAACGGAACACTCGTCCGGGAAAATCGGGAATTAATTTGTTCGAAGTATAAAGATGACTGTTGGGATGCAGTTTGAATAATTGAAAGCTATGTGCAATGCTCCGATAAGCACCTGCTTTGAGGATAGAAGCATTAGGTTCATAGAGATAAGTGCCCGGTTGAGATGAATAAGTACAAGGAGCATTTGACTCTTCGTCTTTATTAAAGACAAAACTTTGTCGAGTACCGTTTTTGAGAATATTTACGCAATGAATAGTAATACCTTCGTGGTGATTGGGATTTAGCACAAGAAGTAATTCTTTGCATTCGCCACCCACTGATATAACGTGCACTTGGTGAACAGACGAGAGCTCGTGTAGAGCTTGCGCAATATCCAGCATGGGCGAAAGCTTAATCATTGTGTGTTTGGCTTTCTGTAAAAACAAAGACTCAAGTGCGGTTACGTTGGGTGTGCAGTCGCTTATTGCTATTGCTTTATTTCCTTCCAAAGTACGCCTTGCCGGGTCAATGAAAATCCAATCCACTGTATCCATTTTCCGCAAGTATTCTCCACCATCGGCATTTACCACACAAATATGACCTTTTCCTAGCAATGGAAAGTTATGATTGGCGATGAGGCATAGTTCTTCTTGTTGTTCTACATAAGTTGCGGTACGAAAACCTTGCGCAATGAAAGCACAATCAATACCAAAGCCACCTGTAAGGTCGGCGAAAGTATTTCCATCACCGACTAATTCTGCTTTGTAACGAGCAGTAGCTTCGGATGAACATTGCTCCATGGATAAATGAGAAGGATAAATCAACTCGTCAATAACAGTCCACGAAGGAATCTTATCCGTTGCGGCTTGTCGACCGCTTATTTGAATAATTGCGGTTTGAATATTAATTTCCGGATACTTAGCAGCTTGCAAAGCCAGCATACGCACATCATCTGTGGTATGCCGGGATATGAATGAACGAGTTTGGGAATCTAAACTTACTTGTTTAGCTTCCATTCAAAACCGTCTTTAGTATCTTTAATCTCAAAGCCGAGCGCAGTGAGCTCGTTGCGAATTTTGTCGGAAGTAGCCCAGTCTTTGTTTACTTTAGCCTGTACTCGTTGTTCGAGAAGCATATCCACAACTTTAGCATAAGCGGTAGTATCAGCTTGAACAGCAGCATTTTCTTCTTTTAATCCAAGGATGTCGAAGAGGAAGAGACGGAATACTTCGGTCAGTTCTTTTAAGTCGTCGGCATTAATCGTTCCATTTCCGGCAATCAGGCTGTTGATTATTTTAGCAGCATCGAAGAGGTGGGAGATAACAATCGGTGAATTAAGATCATCATTCATTGCCTCATAGCACTTAGCCCTCAAACCTTTGATGTCTACTGTCGAAATTTCAGCAGGAGTAATACGTGCAATGTTTGTCCACGCTTCCATTAATCGTTGCAAACCTTTTTCTGAAGCTTGCAAAGCTTCATTACTAAAGTCTACCGTACTACGATAGTGAGCTTGAAGAATAAAGAAGCGAATAGTCATCGGACTGTAAGCCTGCGTAAGGATGGCGTGAGAACCTGCGAAGAACTCATCTAAAGTGATAAAGTTTCCGAGCGATTTCCCCATCTTAGTCCCGTTGATGGTAATCATGTTATTGTGCATCCAATAATGAACAGTTTCATGTCCTAAGGCTGCTACAGATTGTGCTATCTCGCATTCGTGGTGGGGAAAGAGTAAGTCCATACCTCCACCGTGTATATCAAATTCGTCGCCTAAATATTTAGTGCCCATTGCCGAACACTCTAAATGCCAACCGGGGAAACCTTCGCTCCATTCCGAAGACCAATGCATAATATGTTCCGGCGCAGCTTTTTTCCATAGCGCAAAGTCGGCAGAGTGATGCTTTTCACTTTGTCCGTCTAAGTCACGGGTGGTGCTTAACAATTCTTCTACATTACGTCCCGAAAGCTTTCCGTAAGAATGGTCTTTGCTATATTTTTCGATGTCGAAGTAAACAGAACCTTCGCTCTCATAAGCATATCCGGCAGCTAATATTTTGCGCACAAATTCCATTTGCTCAATAATATGTCCCGAAGCGTGAGGCTCGATACTGGGAGGAAGTACGTTCAGCGCCTCCATTGCATGATGGTAACGGTTTAAGTAGAATTGAACAACTTCCATTGGTTCTAATTGTTCCAAGCGTGCTTTCTTTGCAATCTTGTCTTCTCCTTCGTCAGCATCGTGCTCTAAGTGACCTACATCGGTGATATTGCGCACATAGCGCACTTTATATCCTAAATGCGTAAGGTATCGAAAAAGTAAGTCAAAAGTAATTGCGGGACGGGCGTGTCCCAAATGCGCGTCTCCATAAACGGTTGGTCCGCAAACATACATTCCTACATTGGGTGAATGAATGGGCACAAACAGTTCTTTCTTTCTATCTAAAGTGTTGTAAATCGTTAGTTGATGTTCCATTTCTCAATTCAATTTTAGCATTTCTTCTATATAATCTCTCGTGTTGCTCAATCGAGGTATTTTATGTTGTCCGCCGAGCTTTCCTTTTTCTTTGAGCCAATCGTGAAAAAGGTTAGGACGCGCAACAATTACCTCTAAGGGTTGAAGCGCAATGTCTTTGTATCTCTTTGCTTCGTAGTCGGAATTTACTTCTTTGAGTGAAGCGTCTAATAGCGAAGCGAACTTCTCCATGGAGTCGGGCATTTGGGCAAATTCAATTAACCATTGATGTCTGCATTTGGCATTCTTATCCATAAAGACAGGCGCAGCGGAGTATTCACTTATTTGTGCTCCTGTGGCAGCACAAGCTTTTGCTAATCCTTTTTCCGCATTGTCGATAATAAGTTCCTCACCAAACGCATTGATAAAGTGCTTAGTACGTCCGGTAATTACAAATTTATGCGGGCGCTTGTTAGTGAATCTCACCGTGTCTCCAATCATGTATCTCCAAAGTCCGCAAGAGGTGCTGATAACCATTGCGTAGTTCTTATCTATCTCCACATCTGCCAAACAGCATATCTTAGGATCTTCTTTGCCTATCTCTTCCAAAGGAATAAATTCATAAAAGACTCCGTAATCTATCATCATCAACATAGAAGGGTCGGAAAGGTCGTTTTGTACGCCAAAGAATCCTTCCGAAGCATTATAAGTTTCTACATAATGCATTTTATCCGATTTAATAATTTGATGATATTGTTCGCGGTAAGGAGCAAAACTCACTCCTCCATGAAAGAATACTTCGAGGTTAGGCCATACCTCTTCCAATGTATGCTTCCCGGTAGTTTCTAAAACTCGTTTGATAAGTACCAAGAACCACGAAGGAACTCCCGAAAGGCTAGTGATATTAGTATGTATGGTGCTTGCTGCTATCTTTTCTATTTTGCTTTCCCATTCGTCCATTAATGCAATTTCCTTGCTTGGTACTCGAATGTAGTTGACTAAAGGATGAACGTTTTGTATCAATATGGCAGAGAGATCTCCCACTAAACTATTCTTTAAGTTTAAGTTAGGGCTGTGACTGCCTCCTAATATTAAACCTTTCCCGGAGAAGAAACGGCTTTCGGGATTCATTTGCAGATAAAGAGCTACTGAATCTTGTCCGCCTCGATAATGAATATCTTTTAAGGACTCTTTACTGACTGGCAGAAATTTACTCTTATCGTTAGTTGTTCCCGATGATTTGGCAAACCATTGAATAGGCGACGACCAAAGTATATTTTGCTCGCCTTCCCGCATTCTTTCCACATAAGGTTTTATGTCATCGTATGTCTGTATGGGTACTCTACGTTTAAAGTCTTCGTAACTTTTTATGCTGTCATAATTGTATTTCTTTCCCCATTCGGTATTCGAGGCTTTGCTGATAAGATGCTTGAAAACCCTCTCTTGTATCAAGTCGGCTTCGGTTTCATAGTATGCTATTTCTTTAAGCCGTGGGGCGAATATTTTACCAATCAGTTGAGTAGAGTTCATTTTATTATTTCAATGATATACTATTAATTACGCAAAAATAGCCTTATTTATTAATATTAGGGTGCTATCTCATCTTTTTTTTACTCTTTCCTCAATTACTTTCTTCTTTTTTCTACCTTTACACCCTTTATTAAAGCAAAAAGCAATATAAAGTATGAAGATAGGAATCCTGACATCGGGGGGAGATTGCCCCGGAATAAACGCTACGATACGTGGAGTTTGCAAAACAGCTATTAATCATTATGGAATGGAAGTGATAGGTTTTCATAGCGGTTTTCAAGGATTGATTGATAATGACGTGGAGCAACTGACGGATAAATCATTGTCCGGTTTACTTAATCAAGGAGGAACGATACTCGGCACATCGCGCGAAAAACCTTTCAAAAAGAAAGGGATGTTGACGGATGTGGACAAACCAGCATTGATAGAAAAAACTTATAGAGATTTAGGACTTGATTGCTTGGTTTGCATTGGTGGTAATGGAACCCAAAAGACGGCAGGTAAGATTGCAGAGATGGGAATCAATATAGTTTCTATTCCTAAAACTATAGACAATGACATTGTGGGAACGGACTTCTCTTTTGGCTTTGACTCTGCAGTAAGCATTGCTACCGATGCCATCGACCGTCTTCATTCTACCGCAAGTTCGCATAAACGAGTAATGGTGATAGAAGTGATGGGACACAAAGCCGGATGGATAGCCCTTTATTCAGGAATGGCAGGTGGTGGGGACGTAATTCTTCTTCCCGAAATAGAATATAATATTAAGAATATAGGTAATACAATCATGGAACGCTTGAAAAGAGGGAAACCTTATTCTATTGTGGTGGTTGCCGAGGGAATAACTACTGACGGAAAGAAACGTGCCGCAGAATATATTGCTCAAGAGATTGAATATGAAACAGGATTTGAAACACGCGAAACGGTGCTCGGATATATTCAACGTGGAGGATCGCCAACTTCTTTTGATCGTAATTTAGCGACTCGGATGGGTGGGCATGCTACTGAATTAATAGTGAACAAACAATTTGGTAGGATGGTAGCTTTACAAGGTAGCGAAATAGGTTCTATTCCATTGGAAGAAGTGGCCGGAAAACTTAATTTAGTTACTTCAAGCCATGATTTAGTGGTGCAAGGGCGTAAGATGGGAATTTGTTTCGGATAATACCGAATTGTTATTTTGTTTCAGCTATAAACTCATCAATAATAGGTTCGTTGATTATCGTTTCCTCAATGATTAGCTCATTGGGCGTTACTTTTTCAATTATGATTTCGTCGTTCGTCATCTCATTGGCTAGTGCTTCGTTAGTTTCTTTGGCAGTTAAAACCGTTGACATAAAATCTTGTTCGGTTCTAATCCTTTTCAACGCTATTTTAGCAGCCATTTGTTGAGATTCCTTTTTGGAGTATCCTGTTCCTGTGCCACCGCATAAACCTTCTATCAAAACTTCTGTCTGAAATACCGGGTCGCTTCCCTTTTCAAGAGACTGCTTAATAAGTTCAAACGAGATACTTACTCTGTTTTTTTGACTCCATTCTATTAATTTAGACTTAAAGTTTACTTCTTTGTGTGCAATAGTTTCCACATTAATAAATCGCTTAATAATGTTGTCTTCCATAAAACGTTTACACACCTCATAACCTTGATCGAGATAGATTGCACCAACTAAAGCTTCAAATGCGTTTCCGCACATATAACTATTATGAGAGAAAGAATGGGTCGACGACTTTATTAATTTATCTAAGCCGATTTCTAAAGCAAGTTTGTTGAGTGTTTCTCTTTGTACAATTTTAGAACGAGTGTTGGTGAGGAAACCTTCTTTTTTACCTTCAAATCTTTTGTAAACAATATCTGCTACTACGGCATCTAAGATAGCATCGCCAAGAAATTCTAATCTTTCGTTGTTGAGTAAGTCTCCTTGTTCTGATTTTATAGACGACGATTTATGAAGTAGAGCTTGTTCGTAAAGGCTAATGTTTCGAGGATAGAAGCCAAGTATCTTATAAAAACGAAGATAAGACTCTTTATCTTTACAGAAAAAGAACCTTATCTTGTTAATTATAGTATATCGCACGATTCTATTCAGCGTATTTCTTGAATATAACACATGCATTATGTCCACCGAATCCAAAAGTATTGGATAAAGCCACGTTTACTTCACGCTTTTGAGCTTTGTTGAAAGTAAAGTTTAGATTGTAATCAATGTTTTCATCATTATCTCCTTCTTCGTGATTGATAGTAGGAGGTACAATGCCATTCTTTATTGCTAAAATACTTGCAATAGCTTCTACTGCACCTGCTGCTCCCAGTAAGTGACCGGTCATTGACTTAGTAGAACTGATATTTAACTTGAAAGCATGTTCACCAAAGACATCTTTAATAGCTTTAGCTTCCGAAATATCTCCTACGGGAGTAGAAGTTCCGTGAACGTTGATATAATCAACATCTTCCGGTTTCATTTCGGCATCTTCCAATGCGTTTCTCATTACTAATTTAGCACCTAAGCCTTCGGGATGAGAAGCTGTTAAGTGATAAGCATCAGCAGAAGCACCTGTACCGGCAAGCTCTGCGTATATCTTTGCTCCACGAGCTTTAGCGTGTTCTAATTCTTCTAAGATAATGCAACCACCGCCTTCTCCCATAACGAAACCATCACGACTTGCGCTGAATGGGCGAGAAGCTTTTGTACAATCATCGTTACGCGAAGAAACAGCGTGCATAGCCGTAAAACCACCCAATCCTGCTTCGGAAATAGCCGCTTCAGCACCTCCTGCTACGATGATGTTAGCTTTACCCAAACGGATATAGTTAAAAGCGTCGGCAATAGCATTTGAAGATGAAGCACATGCAGATGTTGTGGTAAAGTTAGGACCATGAAAACCATACATGATGGAAATTTGTCCCGAGGCTATATCAGCAATCATTTTAGGTATAAAGAAAGGATTAAATTTAGGACCTACTGTATCTTTGTTAAGAGCGTAATTACTTACCTCTTCTTCAAAAGTATGAATACCGCCGATACCTACTCCATAAATAACCCCAATTCTGTTTAAATCCTCTTTTTCAACGTCGAGACCTGAATCTTCGATTGCTTCTTTAGCTGCGACTACACCATATTGGGCATATAAATCCATTTTTCTTGCTTCCTTACGGTCGAAAAATTGATTGGAATCGTAACCTTTTACTTCACAAGCAAATTGGGTCTTGAACTTTGAAGCGTCGAAAAGAGTAATAGGTCCTGCTCCGCTTACTCCATTAATAAGGTTGTTCCAAAATTCCGGAACAGTGTTACCAATTGGCGTAAGAGCACCAAGACCAGTTACTACAACTCTTTTTAATTCCATATTATGAAATCAGATTACTTAGCGTTAGCTTCAATGTAAGTTACAGCGTCACCCACAGTTGTTATTTTTTCAGCTTGATCATCAGGAATAGAGATTCCGAATTCTTTTTCGAATTCCATAATCAATTCCACAGTGTCAAGAGAGTCAGCACCAAGATCGTTAGTGAAGCTTGCTTCTATTTTAACTTCTGATTCTTCAACGCCTAATTTATCTACGATAATAGCTTTTACTCTTGATTCAATTTCAGACATAACTTTAAGTTTTTAATTAATAAATTGAATTATTTTTTTAAATTTGCAGTTGCAAAGGAATGAATATTTATTGTTTCGAGCAAATATTTACCCAATTAAATTCAATTTTTTGCACAAGTTTTCTATTTATGTGCATAAATACGCCTTGTCATGAGTATAAAAATTGCTATTATGGCTTCGGGTTCCGGTAGCAATGCCGAAAATATAGCCTTGTATTTCAAAAAAAAACGGTCTGCCGAGATTGCTTTCATCTTATCAAATAAGGAAAACGCATATGTATTGGAGAGAGCAAAGAAGCTAAATATTCGTTCGGTGGTTTTTTCTAAACAAGAGTTTGAACAAAGCGACCAATTAATTGATTTATTTAAGAAGGAGGAAATAGATTTTATTGTCCTTGCCGGTTTCTTGTTAAGAGTGCCCGATAATCTTTTGCGTGCGTATCCTAATAAAATAGTGAATATTCATCCGGCATTGTTACCTAAATTTGGTGGTAAGGGAATGTATGGAGATATTGTTCACGAAGCAGTGGTAGCAGCCGGCGAAACTCAATCGGGTATTACTATACATTATATTAACGCAGAGTACGATTCGGGAAGTATTATTTTTCAAGCAACTTGTCCGGTACTTGCTTCAGATACTGCTGCTGATGTAGCAGCAAAGGTGCATCAATTGGAGTATCAATATTATCCTCAAATTATAGAAAAACTTATTTTGTAACAATATTTTCCTCTTTTTATAATGCTTCGTTTCGTACCTTTGTTATAATACAAAAAAAAGGTAGATAGCTCTACAAAAATTAGCACAAATGGTATGGTATATCAAGGAAATTATCCACGATGAATATAATAAAAGTATGTTAAACCTATAAATAAGAAACATGAAAACACTATCCATTCAACAACCTTGGGCTACACTTATCTGTTGTGGCATTAAAGATGTAGAAAATCGTACTTGGAAAGCAGCAGCCGTGCCCGGCAAAATATTGATTCATGCTGGTGGTAAGAAAATACCCCAAAAGATAGAAGAAGAAGTACCGATAGAATGGGCTTCATGTATGGAGAATGCTCGAAAGCAAGGATGGATGTCCGAATATAATGAAATGCCCACTTCGGCTATTATCGGCTATGTGGAAGTAATCGGATTTGCTAAAGAAACAGAATCTGTGTGGGATGGAGGAAAAGATTACATCAAATGGCAGCTAAAAGATGCTTATTTATTCGACGAACCAATAAGTGACGTAAAAGGAAAGCTTAGTTTATTTGATTATCCGTTAGATGAAAACAACCTTCCCAAAGCGCATCAAGTAATATTGAAAGAACCTTTTATGGAAGGCGAAGAACTAGTAATGCCACTGGGTAAAGCAGCTTTTGATCGCATCGAACAAGGCGAACGTGAACTCATGCTTGACCTGACCGACGAGAATGTGAGTTTCTATTGTCCTGATGAAAACACTTTCGACGTTCGTTCTATAAAAACAATCCGGTTGGAATATGATGGAAAAGCTGCTCGTTATCAGTTGGAAGATTATGGTGTGTTCAATTATATAGATAAATCCACCGAGCAGCCCATTATCTACAAAAGTTTGAGAGAAGAAGATATGGAATGGGTCTATATCCTATTTTTGTTGAAAGAGAAACTATCTTAAGATTACCTTAATCATTAAGAACTACGAATATTCGAGAATGAAAATTACATTTAGAACGAATCGGATGAACGTATAATTATTATCCGCTGAAGGGTAAATGATGAAGATTTTGTTTGGCAGGAGTAAAACATCTTTCTATGATTTTTATCCAATAAAAAGATGTTTTACTCCATATGAATTGTTTGTATCTATGAAGTCAGCCTTTAGTTTTCAAAAGTCTTCAGCATTATTTCAAAAACGAACAGCATTATTTTAAAAGTCTTCAGTATGATTTTTATGCTTTCAATAAAGATAAATATTGTTTACTATAAGTTCGCCCTTATTGCCGCATAAAAATTTCTGCCCGGAGCATTGATACCTGAAGCGAATGTACGATATTCAGTATCTAATATATTTTCTACGCCTACTTGCAAGATAAGATTTTTTTGCACTCTACAACTCGCTTTCAAATTAAGGGTAAACCATGCGGGTGTGCCTTGTCCTTTTTCTTGTAGAATAGTGGAATACTTTATATTATCTTCTCCGCTCATATTATAGCGACTATGGGGCTTCTTTCCATTATATAAAGAATAGAATTCAGCAAAGTATTTGTTATTGGAGCTATTATAATTAACCCCTACACGTCCGAATACAGGAGAAACATGATCTAGTGGAGTGTGAATTCCATCATTTATAAAGTCTCCGAATACATAATTAAACGTTCCGTCAACGGTAAAGCAAGGAAGAAAATTCCATCTAATGTTAGTAGAATAACCCCACAAATAAGCCTTTTTATTGTTCTTATTCGAGAAAACTTCACTTTTTTCGCCGTTGTACATAATAGAGTCTTGTCCGTTAATGGTGGTTTTTCCTAAGCCAATGGCATCGCAATAATAGGTGCCGAAGAAAACATTTTCCCACACAAATCGATTACCGATATGTTTTGTTATATTAATATCTGCGCTTATTGTCTGTTCCGGTTTTAGAGAAGGATTAGGTACTACCACCATGCCCGAAGTAGAATCGAATATTTTACCGATATCATCCACATTAGGTACACGATAGCCGGTAGATACATTAAAAGCTAACTTCCAAGTATCGGAGGGGAGATAGTTTAAACCGGCTGAGGCACTATAAGTGATATTGTTTTGAGTTACAGCATCTGTAAGCTCGGGATAAAGTTTTGTATTGAATGCAGAATATAGAGTACTGAATCCTAAACGCACTCCATCTTGAAGAGTCAATTTATCAGAAATGATATAACTGTGAGAGAAGTAAGCTTCTATATTATGCATATGATTTCCTCCGTCAGGATATCGTGTACTCAAAGGAAGACGTTCTCCGGTTTGGATGTTTTCGGTATGTGCGGTAGAGTTTACAAAGCTTAACGTACCATCTATTCCTGCGTGCAAAGTATTATTTCTTAGGTATTTAATCCAGTCAGTGGAAAGAGAAATTTGATCTACTTCTTCTAGACGATGACCAAGAATGTCTTTCTCGAATTTGCGGTCGTGTCGGCTTTCTTTTACTTTTTGATAAGCAAGAATCAAACTAGTTTTATCAGCTCCAAGCATTTCATTTCCTTTGAATTCATAAGAGCCCATGAATCGAAATTGAGGACCATAGTTCCATTCTCCATATTTGGGATTGTTTTCTTTCCCTTTTACTTCTGTTAAACGGTCGTAACGATTGATGTCTGAAGTGTTGGATAGTTGGAGATTGAGCAAGTGACTAGTATAGCTGTTGGGTTTAAACAAAATCTTTTGTAGTATATCGTATTGCTTATATCCAGAGCCTCTTTGTCGGTGCTTTTTGTTATTAACAAAAACTTGATCCTCACCGTCTATATGTTTCACATATTTATCGAGATGAATGTATTCGTCGTTATCCGGAAGAAAAGGATTTCGCTTACTCCCACTTGTTAAGTCGCCAAAGTTAGAGAAGGAAACAGAGGTGAGTGAACCGAATCTTTTGGTTCCAATACTTATGTCGCCATGAAAGCTTGCTTCGTTATTGGCACTAGCATAGCGTCCGAAGAGGTTGGTAGCTATTTTTGTTTTACCGTTTTTCCCACTTAGTAATGGATTGCGAGTGTAAAGATGAACAGCACCGCCCAATGCATCTGAACCGTAGATGACGGACGATGGACCGAACAATACTTCCATGTGGTCGAGTATTCCTTGATCGGTAGTCATTAGATTCTGAAGATGTCCGGAACGGTAGATTGGATTGTTCATGCGTACATTATCTATAATCAATAATACTCGTGAAGCTTCAAATCCTCGTAACATAGGACTTCCTCCTCCTTGTTGACTTTTCTGTATCGCAACTGTTCCTTGTTCCATCAATAAGTTAGCAGTGTTTCCTTGATTAGCATTATTGATGAATGAATTAGGAATAATGCTAACTTGTTGTACGGAATTAATTAGTTTTAATCGGTCGCGATTAACCGAAATAACTACTTCATCTATTTTTACTTGATGATAAACAGAATCCTTAAGTTGAGGCTCTACAGCTGTGGCTGATATTGCAGTTAGTATTGTTATAAAGATTAAAAAAAGTGTTTTGTTGGTTGATTTAAAATTAATCATTGTCTATTTTTCGTTTTTTGTATAAAGTATTTCACCTATTGCATTTCCATATTGTATTTGAAGTAGATAAGTTCCTTCTTTCATGTCTGAAACATCAATTATAGCTGGAGATATATATTTTAGTGCTTTAAATATCTTCTTTCCTTTCTTATTCATAAGAATTACTTTTGCGGGTGTTTGATCGGGCAAAGAAAGACGTATACCTTGACAATCTATTGTATTTATAATACGCATATTTTTTAAGGCTTGTTCGTAATTAACGGGGAGTACACTAGTATCTGTTGGGTCGAACTTTACGGTTACTCTCAGTGTGTTTCCTTTTATGTTAGCAGGAGAGATATACACATAACTTTCGCTGTTTGGTTTAGATTGGAGCATATCTAAATTAAGAAAGAGAGAAGATGTTCCATCTTGAGAATTGATTCCTATATTGTTAAATCTGAAAGTGATTTCTTGTGACTCGCTGCCATTGATAGACATTAGATAGCCTTTCATCTTTTTAACTTTGGGCTGGGAGAGAGCAACCCATGCATCTTCGTTCGGCTTTTCCGAACGAACTTTGCTATCATAAGATTTTAAATAATAAGCCTTGCCTGAATTTGCGTTTAACCTAAATCCTAATGTGGATAGGTCGCTTATTTCAGTTAAATCTATATCTGCCGGGAACGAAATAAATTGCCATTGATTGGGTAAGAAAGTTCGTTTATAAATGATTTCTTTGACGTTCACAACTCCGCTTTTTACAACCACTTGTCCACTTTCACTTGCATCGCTATAAATAACTAATTCTTCTAGTTTTGTTCCTCCCTCCAACTCTAATAATTCGTTTTTGGCAACGGTTATTGAATTGACTACATGGAAAGTACAAGTGGTAGATTCTGTAGGCGAAAAAGATAAATTCCCCGGTTGATAAGCTTCTACAACAATATCTGCTCGTGAAGGTGCTTTGGCGAAATTTAACTGTCCATCGGTTGTAATGGTTGCATATTCCTTACCCGCAGTAATGCGATAAAAAGGTTTTAGTCCCGAAGAAGTAACAGCTGTTAGAGGCACTGATGTAGGTTTATATATATTAAGGTTTGTTTCTTTCTCCCACGAAATGGATTGTATTTGCTTATTGCGAAGCTTATAATAAAGACGTGCCCCACCAATAGAGGCATGATCTTGACCATTACCATCATTCTCGGTTAGTACTTGAATATACAAACTTGTTATCCCTATAATGTCGTAATCCCAATGTGCTGTATGGTTGGCATCAATAGCTCCGGTGTACGCTGCTTGTACTGCATTCAAATTAAGTTTAAATCCTATATTAAATTCCTTCCCGTATTGTTTACCAACATCGGCTTTAAAACGTGAGTATTTAGTTGCGGATATGTTTTCTAAATTTACCCATCCGGCAGCGTGTATTCCTATTCCTTTAGCATATAATTGCCCACCAAGATTTAACATATCCCCTTCAAACGGCTTGTCTTTACGCCACGAAGGGTTTCCATATCCACCTTGAGCAGTAATATTCAAGTCAGAAAGGTAATCGAATGCAGAGACGTTTTCGTAGTAGGGCGTTGATTGCGTGATGGTAGACCCTGTTATCTTATAAAAGAAGCGTACTACTTTGTTTATATTTATATTGCATGGAAAGGCTATCACGGTTGGTGATGTATTTATGCCTTTTGGTAAATATTCCATTAAATTCATTGTAGTGAGTGAATCTCTTTTCAATGCGTCGCTATAGATTGCTATTTTTAATGAAGAGAGCTCGTTTTGCTGTTTATCCATATAGACAAACATCATACCATTCTGTTCATCTCCAAAAACATGATGTGCTACAGGTTCACAGATGATCCCCATATTAGCTCTGGTTTCGCCTTGCGCCGAAATAGTGTTTACGCTACAAAGTAGCAATATCAATAATGGAAGGACTTTGTTATAATTAAATTTATTCATTGTCTATTTTTTTATATAGTTATCTTACACTGATTTTAGCTGTTGTCTCTTTGCCATTAGTGATTATACTTATCAAATAAACACCATTGTTCAGCGAAACAGAATAATTTGGATCTTTAGGTTGTTCACTAAATAACAAATGTCCTTGAACATTATAGAAGTGAACTGAAGAACCAAAAGGAAGGCTTTCTATATAACATACCTTGTTGTCCACATAAATACGACAAGTTGACTCATTTTTTATGTCTGTCGTAGACTTTTCTATTTTCAAAACAAAGCGATCTTCTATCTTTCCTATAGTATTAACACTGAAATTGTAGGCAGATTCGGGATTAAGTGTCCATTCATAATTATTGTTTGCTTTATCTTGTAAAATAATCTTATCGTCATTTTTTATGCCTTTTATATTGCTAAATTTCAGAGAATACTCACCTGTTGTCCCAGCTATGAAACCGATTTTTATTTCTTTTTGGTCAGTAGGCATCGCATTGATAGAGTAAGCTTTATTACCTATCAAAGAGTAGAGTTGAGAAACTGAATTGTCGAGACTCCACAACTTAGGAGCATCTTCATTTATAATAAATCCGGCTTGACTACCAGCTTCTAATATGATGTCTGTTCGGTCGGCTTTTGTACCCTTAGCATACAAATCTATTCTAAATTCCGTACGTTCCTTGGGAGTAATAAAGTTTATATTCTTTTTGCTTAGAGTAAGTTCTTTGGCAAAGGGGTGTATGGTAACATTGGCATTCGTTTCTGTTGCTTGAACAAAATAGGGTTGAAGCGGTGATAGTGTTTGTTCAGCTTCGTAGTTCATGCGATCGTTAGTTAAATAATTATGTAGCTTTTCATCGTATCGATAAATAAATCGAGTAATCCCTTTTCCGGTAATGTTCTCTTCTTTTGTTAGATTTACATTAGCAAGATAAGGATTGGCTACAAGATTCCAACCTTCTTCCGACTCTCCTTGCGAGGAACGGAAATAATCCAATACTCCTGATTTTACATCATTATTACTTAATATCTCGCCACCGTTAATAGAACTGCTGTAATCCATGTCAGCTACTATATCCAGCAGAATCTTATCGGTGAAGACACCTTGTTCTAATTTAGTTTCTATCTCTAGGTTAGCAATAGTAGATGTTGCTATGATATGAGTATCAGAATCTCCGTTTTTGAGTTTAATTGAAACTTTAGGCTCTAAAGATACATTCAGCGTAAGTGCATTGGCTCCTGCGCCTATTGCACTGATAGTAACAGGATTGTTAGCGAAGGCATTAATCTTCGTTTTATCAATATAAAGAGTGTGCATTGAATATCCTTCGGGCGAGAAGCATATTGTGTCTTTCTTTAAGCTTGCGTAAGGCTCTTTTACGGTAAGTAAGATAGTGTCATCTTCGTTCCCGCTGATAGAAGTTACCTTTACCAAAGTATATTCGTCGATATCTTTTAAAATTATATTTCCATTTTCTGTTTCGGCGGATAAATTCACTTTTACAGGACGCTTGGAAGAATTTGGAGCAGCGAACAGCATCAATTCACAAGGAGCAGCTATATCGTTAGATGGCAATTTAAATATAGCTTCACCGTTTTTGGTAGATTTAGTTCCTATTCGCTTTTGAAAGACTTCGAGAGAACCTAGCGGACGAATTGCCATTACGAGACTATCTCCGGATAAAATGGCCGGGTCATTAAATAGAATGCTAGTTTGTTCTCCTAGCGTAATAGCCTGCGGATTATTATAAGTCAGTACCCAAAAACTTTTCACTAACGGCTTATCCATTGCAAAATTTGAATTGAAATAATTGGCAGGATAGGTGTAGAACCGAGTTGTGTAATAGTTACCTCCGAGAGTAGTAGTCAATAACTTTGGATAGCCTATCGTGTCGGGGTTCTCTGTTGCATTGCGTTTTATCTGACCGACCATATTATAGGGTATTTGCGACGGATATTTGGTATGCGTTCCCGTAAAGTTTATAGGCGAATTGGTAACTCGATCTCTCATAATGTTTGAACTATCATGATAATCCATATCAACATAAGAAACCAAACCTTTAGAATCTAAAACTACTTTTTGATGCATATATTTTAGTATTTCATCATCGGATAAAGAACGATTCCATACAGATACTTGGTCAAAACAACCTTTGAAACTATTGTCTTCCATCGTGTTCTTACCGAGCATTAAAGAAGAGAATACACGAGTGCCATTCATGTCGCGATTTACAGTATATCTCTGTCCATTAAGATAATAAGAAATAGAAGTTGGTGTTGAAACTAATGCAACGTGCATCCATCTACCTATATCCGTGGGCTTGATAGTTAGTGGAGTTGATTGATTCCAACTCCAGCTTTCTTCATTCCAATGACAACGGATGTTACCCGAATCTAAATGTATGCCAAAGGATGATCCTCCACCTCGAAAGAACAATAAAGGTTTAATTCCTGATAGTATTTCAAGACTATCTATTTTAACCCATCCCATTAAGGTAATAGTATTGGATAAATTTATTGAGGCATAGTCTATTGAATTGCCTACGAGAGCTCCTCCTTTATTGAATAAAATAGCATTCCCTGCTTCTTTTGGTGTTATTTTATTGACAATATCAAAAGTAAATGGAATCATTTTATCATCTTCCCCCGTTAGCGTAACAGTGTGAATATCTCCAAAAACGCCTAGAGAATCGCTATTGATAACAATGTTGCTAGTAGCTTCTTTTTTTGTAAAATAAAACGGTGTAGATATTTTTGCAAATTTATTATTGGACATTACTTTATAACCTTTTGAGGGTTCGGTGATGTTACCTTGTAACATTGCTTGTATTTGCAATGTTTGTGATCCATTATGATATAAATTTAAATATCCTGTCTTATCAATATTGTTGATAGATAATTCAATCCCCGGTTTCATTTTGACAATAGCCAATTGTATACCGTTTAGCTCAGAGGCTCTCACATTTTGAAGAGAAAGGAATTTGTCGCCTTTGTTATATTTTAAATCAGCGTAGTAAGTCCAAACTGCTTTTCTATCATTTGGATTAAGTACATAAAGGCGTGCACCGGAATACGATTGTGCATCTTCCATAAAAAAGTGGATGTCTATTGTGTCCTTATCGGTGTCAGCAACATCAAATGTTTGTAAAAGATAACTTAATGGAGCTATTTGATGATATTTTTCATTTAGTTTTTCTGAACCATCTTTAACAACAGCATTCAGATAACCACATACGGTAATTGATGGCTTATATTCGTTGTCTTTAGCTTTTATATTTAACAATTTCACCCCACTGTTTGCCCATTCTTTTCCGCTTAAAGATAATGTGTCATAAGCAACATATGTTGCCACTATAGGAATAGGATTAACATTAAACTGCACTTTTGCTTTAATTCTAGATTGCATACCTTGCTTACTGAATCTTTCTTTTTGAGTTTCTAATTTACCGCTGTTGAAATCGTTGTGATAAACTAGCTGTGCGTTTGTTATAGGCTCGGTAGTGTACATTGACTTTCTAATATCTTTAGGCGATAATGCTTTATTCCATATTTTTAATTCATCTGCAGAAGCATTGAGTATTTCTTTCTCGAACCCATCACTAAATAGAGATAAATAGATGGAATTATTTAATGTATGTTCGGGTAAAATACGTTTTTGAGTATCTTTCAATATCCCATTGATGTAGATTTTTACATTGCCATTGCGTTCGTGGGTAATGGCTATGTGGTTCCATACTTTCATAGGAAAATCTGCCGAAAGAGTTGCTGCTTGTGCTGATCCTTCTTCATCTTTTGGATTGTTGAACATATTAGCAGGGGCATACAAGAAGCTTAATTTTCCATTTAACACTTCTACATACCATCCTTTTGCACCTCTTTCTTCTTTTTGACGATTGGCAAGAAGTACACCATTTGTTTCCACATTAGCCCATAAATCAATAGTGAAATCATTATGGAAATAATCTACGTGTCCCAAATCTATACGTCCACTTCCGGATAAAGCATATCCCTTTTGTGGAGTGTAAATTTCTTGAGTTGTTTGAGCTATAGTAAATTCTTCCGAAAGTGTTGTTACATCGGGAGACTCTCTCATTGTTAGTTTTAACTGTACTTTGTCGCCCATTTTCAATTTGTCGGAAACCAAGTACTGATAAGGATTGTCTATTTTAACGCCATTGATTGTCCATTCGTAGTTATAGAACAAAGGTATTGTCCAACGAGTATCGATACCAATTGTTCGTTTATTGTTTATATGAGAAAGTTCTTTTAACTTGAACCCTACTTTAAAATAGCGATCGGAAGGATGTTCGAGATCGGCTACATACGCTCCTCGTCCATAGTCGTAGAGCACCATCTCTTGTGTTGTATAATTGATGATAGCATTAGAGAAAGCTGCAGGGTTATATCCTTTCATCCACAATTCCCAAGTAGTAGTACCGGCTTTCAGAATGAAAATTCCATTGTTCGCATTGATTAAATAAAGATCTCCGCTTCCTTCATGATAATACAAATTGTGTGCAGCCATTTTTGTCTGGTTGTAGGTTATGTCACTCCATGATCTACCACCGTTTGTAGATTTTTTAATTCCGGCAATATCATTGGCGTAGTAAAGTTCTTGTGAATTGTTAGGATTCACAGCAATACTAGCATCTCCTACTGTCGCGATTTCTTCAAAAGTCTCTCCCTCATTCAAAGATTTATACAATTTTTTATTATTTAAACGAACATACAAAGTTCCTCTTTCTGTATCTCTTGCTAAGGCAAAAGCATCAACCGTTTTGTTTCCCGGTAGATTTATGGGAATAGATGTGCCCCCAAAATCTTTTATTATATAAAAATTAAATCCTTCAATAGCTCCGCCTCTTCTTAAGAACCAATTACCGGTACAGACATTAGCAGCAGTCCACCCTGGAATCCATGAAGAATAACTTTGACCTGCAATGCCACTTCCGCCACTAGGATAGTAGCAAGTACCGCCGTACGGGCCTATAAATACGGTGCTACCTTCGTAGCCTCGGTAATCGCCCCAACGTCCGTATCGATAAGTTTGAACATCCACATCTTGGGTGTTGGAACACATAACTTGATCTCCAAATTCATTAACTCCCATGTGATAATATAACATCTGTCCCATATTTCCGGAGATATTGACCCAATCACCTCCATTAATTGTCGGGTCTCTCATTAGCATGCCACCATCAGAACCTCGAAATACACGTCCTGATTTGTGGGAAACAATACAATGATTGTCTGCATTATGTCGAGCACACGACACAGTTTCCAAGTTCGAATTATAGGTAAGTTGATCAATGTCAGTACCATCTATAATAGGATAGTAGCCCGACATTCTTCTTCCCCAAGCATATTCGTTAAATGTAGTTCCTCCATCGCTGCTGATTGCAGAATTCATGGTACAGCCATATACCATATTCGGGTTAGTATAATTAACACCAAATCCTCCCAACCATGGCCCTGGGGCTTCTCTGCCAAACATATTACCACTTCCTATGGAAGCTTTACTATCTTTAAGAGTAGTCCATGTAATTCCTTTATCTATAGAGTAAAAGAGTGCACTGTTTAAAGGATCCCGTATACTAGTAGCCATCCACATTTTGTTTGGATCGTTTGGATCTATGTTTAAGAAACTTTGTGCAGTGGACATGAATGGGAAAGTTGTGGTATCGGAACGCAAAGTGCCGTCCGGATGATAAACTTTGAATTTCATTCGTTCCAACTTATATTTACCATCAGTTGTTACGGATTTGTCTGTGATTTTTAGTATTCCTCTAGGGAGAGGTACATAGAGGATATCTCTATTTGATGGGTCAAAAGTTATATCTTGTATCCATGCTCCTGCAGTGCCTGTGTTAGGATGAATATCTTTTAATTCTTCCGGAATAACAATTTCCGTCCATGTCTTACAAAGGTCTTCACTTATCCATAATTTGCTTTTCCACTCATTTGGTTCTGAACCAATAAACTTAAAATCTCCTCGTGCGTTTTTAAAGCAGTATCCATGCTTGAAAGATTTAAAATTACTTCCCGGTATCAAAGTCCAATTTTCACCGGCATCAGTAGTTTCATAAACTCTGTTACCATCACCTTGCATGAAAGCAAATACATGATTGAAATCATCCGGGTCTACAGGTAATGAATAAGCAGCAGAAGCCGAACGACTATATCTATTGGGTATTTTGTCGGTGATGCACCTCCAATGCTTACCCATATCTTCAGTTCTCCAAATTGCATCTCCGTCGGGGATGACCATAATTATATCCGCATTATTTGGATCTACGGCAATCCAATGAATTCTCCCGCCGGCAGGCATTTGCGTAGCTTGACGAAAATATCCTTTATCTCTTTGTCCGCTTTGGCGTGGAAGAACACTATATAATTTTCGAGGATAGTAGGTATCACCGGCATTAGTCGTAGCAAGTTGCTTTCTGACCGATTGCATGATTTTCTCATTATAGGTTGTATCAATATATCCATGAATAGAATCGCCCATTATTGTACCAATATAAGGCTTCCATTGTTTAGCATACATACCATAACCTAGATTACCTCTTTCTTTTTTCTTGTTCTTTTTTACGAAATTATCCATGAGTGTAATAATCTCTTGGTCTGTCCATCCTTCTTTCGCTAGTTGGATATAGACGAAATCATTTAACACATGAGGAGGTTGCAATTCTTTAAATGTTGAATCTGGTAAGTTCAGTACTTTTTTTTCATCTTTTTGAAGATGTTTTGTCGATTTATTGCTCCCTATAGCAAATAGGGTAATAGGGATAAGTAAAACACATAAGCAGTAAATACTTTTGACTTTTCTTGATTTAGTCATAGTTTCCGGAGTTGTTGTTGTTGTATAGAATAAGGTCTTAAATATCTAATATTATAATGTTAATTATGTGGCAAATATAGGCAAACATTCCGGAATCAATGTTCAAAAACGTCTCTATTATTTCTAATATTTTCTATTTATTAGATAAATGAGGGTTCATTTATGTTTTGGTACATTATTTGATCCATCTTAGTTATAATGACTGACCCATTATAGCGATTTTCAAGTTGAAGAGTATAGAAATGATAAAAGGACTATTGCTATATAGCAATAATCCTTTTTATCTTAGTTAGTCATTAGAAAATTTAGAGAATGAAACTTCACAGTCTCAATTGGGTGTTGTTTTAATTAAGCAAACTAACTATTTATATAAGTAAATGAAAAATTCTAATTTATCAAGAGCGTCTCGCGTTCATGGACTTTGCCATTTTACGGATAAACTCATCACTCATTATCCCTGTAAAGTTAATAACAATAAAATGCTCTTTATCGTGCATTAACATTACTAATTCTACTATTGATCCTTTTTTCTTTCTTACCATAATCTGATAATCTTCAGATTTATCTTTGAAAGATAAGAAAGGTTCAAATCGATCATTGTTCTTGTCTAATAAATCCATCGCCTGTTCAAAGTATGTTT
>JAVVPX010000030.1:0-23403 GCA_036655555.1 Bacteroidaceae bacterium
AATACTTCCGCAACTCTTTATGGTGAGAGGAAACGAAGTTAAGGAATCGGATGCTATGATGAAGGATGATAAGTTTTGGGCGGAGGCGAGAGAAGTACCACTCACCAAAACCGAAAGTACGATGGACTTGCTTCTCGAGAAGTTGGAACAAGTGCCGGTGTTCAAGTATGTCATCTTTGTAGCCAAGGCATTCATCGAAAATTTTGTGGAGACGGGCAGCAAAGAACATCCGAGCAAGGTAGATATTGGTCCTATTAATACAATGATATCCAGCAATCATGTGGATGGAGTGCGCTTGCGTGCTAGTGCGCAGACCACTGCAAACCTCAATCCTCATCTCTTCTTAAAGGGTTACTATGCCTATGGGTTCAAGGATAAGCGTTCAAAATATATGGCAGAAGTAGAGTATTCGTTCAACAAGAAGGAGTATCTTCCCCGCGAGTATCCGAAAAATTCTATTACGGCATCTTATCAGTTCGATGTAATGTCGCCTATGGATAAGTTCCTCAAAACCGATAAAGACAACGTGTTTGTGGCATGGAAAACTACCACTGTCGACCAAATGTCGTACGTTCGCAATGCTTCGCTAAAGTATGAGTATGAAACCCAATATGGTTTTTCGTACACCCTCGCAGCAAAGAATACTCTCGATGAGCCTACCGGAAGTTTGCTTTATATACCTAACGATGGCAAAAGTTTGCCTTTGCATGATATGACCACCACCGAAGCATCTCTTTTCCTTCGCTTTTCTCCGGGTGAGACTTTCGTAAACACTAAACAAAGACGTGTGCCTGTAACCTTGGACGCACCGATAGTAACTCTCTCTCATACTGTTGGATTGAAGGGCGTGATAGGTGGACAATATAATTTTAATCTAACTGAGTTGGGTGTGTCGAAAAGATTCTGGCTCTCGTCGTGGGGAAAACTAGATGTGGCCGTCAAAGCAGGAGCGCAATGGAACAAAGTACCTTTCCCATTACTGATAATGCCGGCTGCTAACCTTTCGTACATCACCCAACGCGAGACGTTCAACCTCATCAATAATATGGAATTTCTCAACGACCGCTTTGCTTCATTGGACATAGCCTATAACATGAATGGGAAACTCTTTAATCGTATCCCCTTGCTCAAAAAACTGAAATGGAGAGAGATGTTTCGCTTTAAGTTACTAGAAGGTACCCTTACTGATAAAAATAACCCTGATAAGCATCCGGGCGATGGAGAACTATTCCTTTTTCCCACTCGTAACGGACGAACCACCAGCTACGCCATGAATCCTCGTGTACCGTACATGGAGGTAAGCGTGGGAATACATAACATATTTAAGGTAATGCACATCGAATATGTGAGGCGACTCAATTATCTCAATCATCCGGGCATCAACAAGCAAGGTGTACGGTTAATGTTTATGCTTACGTTTTAACCAACGAATTAAAGAAATACTATTATGGCACAACCTTTAGCGGAACGACTTAGACCAAAGACGCTGGACGAATATATCGGACAGAAACATTTAGTAGGACAAGGTGCGATACTTCGTAAAATGATTGATGCCGGACGCATCTCTTCCTTTATTCTTTGGGGACCTCCGGGAGTAGGAAAAACCACTTTGGCTCAAATTATAGCTAACAAGTTGGAAACACCTTTCTATACGCTGAGTGCTGTTAGTTCGGGAGTGAAAGACGTGAGAGAAGTTATTGAGAAAGCAAAGAGTAGCCGTTTTTTTTCTACAGCAAGCCCAATCTTATTTATAGATGAGATACATCGTTTTAGTAAATCGCAACAAGATTCCCTACTTGGTGCAGTGGAAACAGGTACGGTAACGCTTATTGGTGCAACTACAGAGAATCCATCGTTTGAAGTTATTCGTCCACTTTTGTCGCGTTGCCAACTTTACGTACTTAAGTCGTTGGAACAAGACGACTTATTGGAACTTCTTCATAGAGCTATCACTCAAGATACGGTGCTTAAGGAGCGTAAAATAGAATTAAAGGAAACTGATGCCATACTTCGCTTCTCGGGTGGAGATGCTCGCAAGCTACTAAATATTTTGGAATTGGTGGTTGAAGCAGATAGTGATGATGAAGTGATTATTACTGACGAAAAGGTGGTAGAGCGTTTGCAACAAAATCCCTTAGCATACGATAAAGATGGAGAGATGCACTACGATATTGTTTCCGCCTTCATCAAGTCTATCCGTGGAAGCGACCCCGATGGGGCTATCTATTGGCTTGCTCGTATGGTAGAAGGGGGAGAAGATCCTGCATTTATAGCTCGTCGTTTAGTTATTTCGGCAGCCGAAGATATCGGACTAGCTAATCCAAATGCCTTGCTGTTAGCCAATGCCTGCTTCGATACATTAATGAAAATTGGTTGGCCCGAAGGTCGCATTCCATTGGCGGAAGCAACTATCTACTTAGCTACTAGTCCCAAAAGCAATTCTGCTTATGAAGCTATCAACGAAGCGTTGGAAGTAGTGCGTGCAACAGGCAATCTTCCCGTGCCGCTTCATCTTCGCAATGCCCCTACTAAACTGATGAAACAGCTTGGCTATGGCAAAGATTACAAATATGCCCATGCTTATGAAGGTAATTTTGTGAAGCAACAATTCTTGCCCGGTGAACTAAAAGAGACACATTTATGGCATCCGCAATCTAATCCTGCCGAAGACAAGCTTAAAGAACGTATGAGTCAACTATGGAACAAACAATAACTTGGTTTAATTTTTCTAATTAGATACTTAAATTATCTGTTGTCGCTTTGTTTTGAAAAACTTATAGGAAGCCCTAAAAAGTCTTCCCTATTATTTTAAAAGTCTTCAGTATTATAAAAAAAATGAACCGTATTATTTTATACGTTCGTGCTAATGGCAATATGATTTAAATAGTGCAATCTTTTACTTTCTATGAATAAAATTTATCAGATTGTATTTGTCTCTAGAACATACACGTTTTCTAATTTCGATAGGTGTATTTCCCTTTTAATTATTTTACTTCTTATAATTAAAAAATTGAGGGGTGATAGTGAGCATAGCATATGCCCATTGATTGAATGTATGAGAAGCATCCAGAAGTGGAGAAGCAAGATAGGTGCTCCAACCTGCTTTTATTGTAGCTATCTTACAAAATTTATAACTTACATCTAAATCTATTTCATTGCCTAAGCCTCGATTAGAAACATTCTCTCGTTGTTTGCCAAGACGAAAGGAATGATAGGAGCCAAGCAATGTCACCTTGTCGTTTACTTTATATTGTGCAGCAAGGTAGAAATCTATTAATCCTTCATTGGGATGAGAAGATGCAGACCAATAATCCATCGCACCGTTGAACCCATGATTAGAACCATATAAACCGCAGAAATCCGATGATATATAGTCTATACCTCCGGTTAGGGTAAAAGGTTTAAGTATGTGATAGTTAAGTTTTAATGCAAGAAGATAAGCATTCAGATGATTTCCTTTTGGACTTTTGCCTGCTTGCCCATAAGCAGTAGCATAAACGTCTAAAGGAAAGTCGGTATGTTTGAATCCGATATTTCCTCCGTATGTTAGGCGATAGTTTGTGCTGTATTCAGTGGGTTGGTCTGCTATCTTTTTAGTTTGTTGAAACCCTTCGCACACAGCAATAGCAGACAAGTTAATACCCGATGCCTTAAACTGATTGGCAAGGTGCAGGTAGGTCATGTTACGATAAAACGTTTGCGGATAATCGTAGTCGGAAGTTAACGGATTCGATTGGTTATTGTTATAAGCATATCCAAGGTCAGCTTTAAAATCCTTAATTCGATAAGTGAGTAGTGCAAGGTCGTGCGCATTGCCGGTGTTACTCCAATTGCTACAGCTAAATAGTCGTTGGTCGTCGTAGTTTAAAGCTTGTCGTCCAATGCGGAAAGCTATTCCTTTAGGAAGAACTAATTCCGCCCATGCTTCATAAAGAAATAAGCTGGGAGCATCGCCTGTTTTAGCAACAGCATCACCTTTAGTGTTAGTCTCTCCAAACACTCGGGAATCTTGTACCGAAAGTCGTGCATTGATAAGTGCCGAACGATAATTGGCATTCAATCTCACTCGTTGCAACATCAATACATCCGGCGATTGGCTTTCTTTCCGAGGAGCCGAGTATCCGTCTCTATATTCTACTCTTGGTCTATATTCCGCATCCAAATTTACTTCTTGTTGTGCGGTAATATTGCTCGCATACAAAGCAAGCACAATAATAAGTGATACTTGCTTGCTAAAGTTGCTGTTCTTCATGTTATCAATAAGGAATAAGGGTTAACTAAATACGCCGCTAAGATATTGTTTAGTCAGTTCGTGTTGCGGATGTTTAAATAATTGCTCGGCAGTACCTTGCTCAATAACTTCACCTAAATACATAAATACTACGTAATCAGCTATACGCAAAGCTTGGCGTAAAGTATGGGTAACCATAATAATACCATAACGCTCGCGTAAGATGGCAAATAAATCCTCAATATGCTTACTCGATACAGGATCTAAAGCAGAAGTAGATTCATCGGCTAAAATAAATTGCGGTTCTACTGCTAGTCCGCGTGCCAAACATAGGCGTTGTTGCTGTCCAATAGATAGAGCGGAAGCGGGATTGTGAAGACGATCTTTAACTTCTTCCCATAGTCCGGTAGCTTTCAAATATTTTTCTACAATCTTATTTAAGTTCTTCTTGCTGTGCATTCCATGAATGCGGCAACCAAAAGCAACATTATCGTAGATAGACATAGGCAGCGGAGTAGGACGCTGTGAAAGTAATCCAAGCTTCTTACGAATATGGGTGATTTCTGCATTACGAGCATAAATATCCTCGCCTCCTACTAAAACACTTCCTTCCACTTTCACGTGTTCTGTAGTATCAATCATGCGGTTGATACTTTTTAGCAAGGTCGTTTTTCCGCATCCTGAAGGTCCGATGATGCAAGTAATCTTTTTGTCGTAAAGTGTTAGGCTTACGTCTTTGAGAATATGATTGCCCTGAATATAGATGTTCAGTTTATTAATTTCTATGGTTGCCTCTTCTCTTGTCCCAAGGTCATCGTTCTCGTTATCGTTTTCGCTGTGTTCCTCGTTGTTTTGAGTCCCATCTTTCCATTCTTGAAAGCGGTGGAAAGCATTGGCAAAGCTTGATGTTTCTGTATCCATTATTTAATCTTGTTTTTGGAGAATCTATGTGTAATAATACGTCCTACAATACTTAGTATTAGCACGATGATGGTTAATAATAATGCGGCGGCGTAAGCTCTTTCCCTCACTTCGGGAGTAGGACTGCTCAATTGAAAGAATATAGATAGTGGTAATGTAGCAGCCGGCTGACTTAGCGAAGTAGGAATACTATCGGTAAAGCCTGCGGTAAACATTACTCCGGCAGCGTCGCCAATAGCTCTTCCTATAGAAAGTAAAGTAGCGGTAGCAATACCGGGCGCAATTTGTCTGAGTGCTACCTTAATAGCTTCCAACCGAGTAGCTCCTAATGAATAAGTTGCATCTAATAAATCTTTAGGAAGCTGTCGAGTTACTTCATCCATCGAACGAACAAAGATAGGGATGATTAATAAGGTGATAACAATAATACCTCCACCGAGCGAAGTACGTAGTCCGAAGAATATCATGATAGTAAAGGCAAAAGCTCCATATACAATTGATGGAATGCCGTAAAGAACATCGAACGTGATGCGGGTGACGTATGCTAATTTAGAATCGCGCTTGAGATAAATATTGATAAAGAACACGATGGGGATGCTAATGATTAACCCCAATACAGTAGAAGCTCCAACAATATAAAGTGAACCTACGATAGCATTCAGTACTCCGCCTTCCTTGCCTATGTAGAATCCTCCACCGGGAAGCTTAGTAATCATATCCCACGACATGGCAGGCCATCCGTTCTTTAAGATAGTCCAAAGAATGCTTCCTAAAAAAGCAAACACGACAAACATGGAAATAACCATGAGTACGTTGAATATCTTTTGTTCTATAAATTTTAGTTTCATATCTTCCTTTTATAGTTTAAAGCTTTTTTCGATGTGTTGCAACATCAATCGAGAGATGACGTTGAACACAAGAATAATAAAGAATAGTATAAATGCGGCAAACATCAGAGCTGATTCGTATAAAGGTAACGAAAGCATCTCTCCGTAGTTATTAGCTATCAATGCAGGAAGTGGATAACATGGGTCGAACAATGATTGAGGAATGCGAGCATAGTTACCGCAAACCATTAGTACGGCGATGGTTTCTCCGAATGCTTTGGATATGGCAAGTACTATTGCGGCTATGATTCCCGGCAACGATTTGCGAAGAATAACTTTGCTGGATATTTGCCATTTTGTTGCACCCAACGAAGCTGCCGCATCACGGTAATCATTGGGGACGATAGAGAATATCTCAATGAAAAGACTAATCAAAATAGGCAGAATCATTACTCCTAGTACTATTCCACTAGCAAGTACCGTGTAACCGCTGGTATAATCCACAAAGTGTGGTCCTAATTTATCGGCTATCCAAGGTACTATTATTAATGTACCCCATACACCAAACACTACCGACGGAATGCCGGCTAGAATATCGAGTATAGGGAATACAGCTCGCCGTACCCATGGACGGGAGTTCTCTGATAAATAAAGAGCCGAAAGCAAAGATATCGGCAATGCGATAATAATGGAAAGGGCGGTTACGGCAAGCGTGCCGACAATAAAAGGAAGGAATCCAAAAATACCTTTTAATGGTTTCCAATCAGCTGTACTAAGTAGCGTCCATAGCGAATGCTCTTCGAGAATTAATTGTGATTTAAGATATAAACCTACCCCCATTACTACCAAGAGTAATAAAGACAAAATCGTTAATGTAAACATCAACGATTTAGCGCATTTATCTTTAAAGATTCTCTTCTTTAATAAAGATATTGACATTTGAACTTATTTTTTCAATTTGGCTAACTGTTCGTTTATCGTCTTTTTTGAAAGTCCAATATAGCCTGTTATGTTAGCATACTTTTGTCCGTCGGACAAGATATATTCGATGAAAGCAATCACTTCCGGTTTAGTAGGTTTGCCATTAGAAACCAAAAAAAGATTACGTGCCGGAGGCGATGGATATTTCCCTTTGGCAATAGCAACCATTAATTGCATTGTGTTACCATAGAAATTTTCTTCCGCGTCTATTTTACCATTTCCGTTAATGTCTAAAGGCATTACTGCTATTCCTGCATAGGGTCGTTTTGTTTTCTGGTCGTAAGCATAAGCCACATTGTTGAATCCAATGCTTACTTTGTCTTTCTGTACAGCCGAAGCCACTCCCGGATCGCCAAATACGGCAGTACCTTCTAGGTCTTCTTGTCGTGTGCCAAACCATGCAGCCCATGTTTCAGCAGCTCCGCAAGCATCCGAACGAGTATATACATGCACAGGTACTCGTGATGAAGTTCCTAGTGCTTCTCCCCAAGTTCTGCATTGGTCGCTCCATAGTTTGCGAGCGACATCTTTCTTTAATCCTTTTGTTCTAATATCGTTGATAACCGGATTGGAAGCATTAACTGTGGGAATGACGGCATCTTTAACAACAGCAATAGCAAGTGCGCCTTTCTTTGTTTCTACCGCATGAATTTCGCGGGATACCATTCCTAAATCCACCACTTTAGCCAATGCGTCGGTCATTCCTTTTCCTGCACCGCCACCGGATACATCTATTCTAACGTTGGGATGCAATTTCTTAAATTCTTCTGCCCACTTTATTACCATTGGATATAAAGCAAATGCACCTGATAAAGATATTTCTCCTTTTAGTTTATCCGGCTTTTGCGCCATTGCTTTCTGACCGGAGAAAGGCATTCCAAACATATAAGCAGCGATAGCTACTATTATCAATTGTCTTTTCATCATATCTTGTATTAATACATACCTCGTATGTGAGGTCTTTTTAAAATGCCCGCAAAGTTAGTGAAACTTTTTTGTAAGAAGAAGTTTTCTATGTTGTTTTTTTTGGCACTGTTGGGAAGCTATAGTAAATCTCTTAACTTTAAATTATGCTTTTTAGTGAATAAGACACATGTATTAATAAATAACATCGCTTGTATGATTTAATCCATTAGACAAATAAGTTCCTTTATATAATCTCTTTCCAAGTATTTAGGCTTTAAGATTTGGTGGTTATAAATGAGCAAATCAATGTCTAACTTTACTAGTTCCTGTGCTTTATCTTCCGGTTGTCGCCCGGCAAACTTTTCTATTTGTTTGAGATGTTGTTGAATGGATTCTATAGATAGTTCGGAGGAAAATTTGCCCAATTGATTGCGGAATAAATTGTGGTTATGCACAAAGAAAAGAGGGATTGTTAACGCTTCTTTTCCAAAATGAATGTCCGGAAATAAACGTACTAGTTCTTTGCGAGCTAGAATTAGGTTTGCTTCGCTTTGTTCGTTTGAACCTATGCAAAGGAGACATTCATGTCTTTTCATTTGAAATTAATTTGTACGCAAAGTAACTTTAAATACGCTAGAATACCAAGTATTTTTGTATATTTGACGGTTAATTACAAGTAGAGAACTTATAACAGATAAAATAAAAATGAAGTTTATAGGATTAATTCCCGCAAGATATGCCTCTACGCGCTTTCCCGCAAAACCCTTGGCTATGCTCGGCGGAAAAACCGTAATACAAAGAGTATATGAACAAGTATGCGGAGTACTAGATGAAGCTTACGTAGCAACCGACGATGAACGGATAGCGGAAGCAGTACGTGCTTTTGGCGGAAAGGTAGTGATGACTTCTGTAACACATAAGAGCGGAACAGATCGTTGTTATGAGGCCTACACAAGAGTAGGGAAAGGTTTTGATGTGATAGTGAATATTCAAGGCGACGAACCGTTTATCCAACCATCGCAACTAGAAGCTATCAAAGCTTGCTTCGATGACGAAAGCACACAAATAGCCACTTTGGTAAAACCATTTGAGAGCAGCGATACCCTAGAAGCCTTGAAAAACATAAACTCCCCTAAGGTGGTGGTCAATCGAAATATGAATGCTTTATATTTCAGTCGTTCTATTATTCCTTATCAACGGAATGCGGAGCAAAATGAATGGTTGCAACACCACACTTATTATAAACACATCGGATTGTATGCTTACCGAGCAGAGGTATTGAAAGAAATAACTTCTTTGCCGCAATCGTCTCTTGAAATAGCCGAATCGTTGGAACAACTTCGTTGGCTGGAGAATGGCTATCGAATAAAAGTAGGTATAAGTCAAGTAGAGACTATTGGAATTGATACCCCTCAAGATTTAAAACGAGCCGAAGAGTTTCTTCGAAGCAAAGAATCCTAATATCCTATTATTATATTTATGTTAGATAGAACCAAACGACCGGATATTTTACCTTTAGATTCCATTGATTTCTCTCAACCGGAACGCATTACTATGCCGAATGGGGTGCCACTTAGCCTCATTAATGCAGGCAAGCAAGAAGTGGTGAGAATGGATATTATCTTCAAAGGTGGACGCTTTCAGCAAAGTTATCCTTTGCAAGCACTCTTTACTAATAGAATGTTACGAGAAGGTAGCCGTACAATAGGAGCGGTGGAAATAGCGGAGCGACTAGACTATTATGGGGCATGGCTTGAATTGTCGTCATCAGCTGATTATTCGTTCCTTACACTTTATTCGCTAAATAGATACTTCAAGCCTACTTTGGCTATTGTGGAATCGCTTATAAAGGAACCTTTGTTTCCTCAAAAAGAACTTTCCACAGTAATAGACAATAATCGGCAGCACTTTATGGTGAATAGTGCAAAGGTAGACTTCGTAGCTCAACGAACATTTCTTCGTTCTGTATTTGGCGCAAAGCATCCTATGGGATATCTTACCAAAGTGGAAGATTACGCCAAAATAAGTCCTGAAATGTTGAAAGAATTTTATGCTGATTATTATCATTCGGGTAACTGCTCTATCTATTTGGCGGGTTGCATAAGCGATGAGATTATTCGTTCGGTAGAGTCTACTTTCGGACATGAAGCGTGGGGTGATGCTTCTAAATTCAACAAGACTATTCCTTTTTTGTGCGAACCTACGCACGAGAAAAGAATCTTTGTGGAACGTGCGGATGCCTTGCAAAGTTCTATCAAGATGGGAATGCCCATGATAAGCCGTACTCACCCCGATTATCTATCGATGAGAGTATTAATGACCCTATTCGGTGGTTACTTTGGTAGCAGGTTAATGTCTAATATCCGTGAAGATAAAGGCTATACTTATGGCATTTCGTCCGGCATACTATGTTACCCCGATTGCGGTATATTTATGATTGCCACCGAAGCAGACAACGAATATGCCGAACCTATTGTCCGCGAGGTGTATGCCGAAATGGATAAACTTCGTTCTATTCCGGTGTCGGAAGACGAATTAACAATGGTCCGAAACTATATGTTAGGCGATATGTGTCGTACTTACGAAGGACCATTTTCTCTTGCTGAGGCTTGGATATTTATAGAAACTTCCCATTTGGAAGCCGATTATTTTCAGCGTTCATTAGAAGCTGTTACCAATATTACCGCTGCCGAAATTAAGACTTTGGCAGAGAAATACTTTCATAAAGAACCTATAATAGAAGTGATAGCAGGTAAAAAAGTGTAATAAAGCTCGTTCATTTTATAGAAAAATATTACCTTTGAGGCTGAAGTTATAGATTATACAACATTTACAGATTATGCGAAAATATATATACATTCTTTTAATACTCCTTTCTATTCAATCTATTGGTTATGCTCAAAACAAGGGCAATTTTTTCTCGAAGATAAAAGATAGTTTCCTTCCACAGATACAAATAGGTAATTATACGTTTAAAGACGGAAGTACTTATACTGGCGAAATGAGGTCTCATAAGCCTTATGGTAAAGGGAAAACAGAATTTAAGAACGGTAATAAATATGAGGGTGAGTATGTAAAAGGCAAGAGAGAAGGTTTTGGTATATATACGTTCCCCGATGGAGAAAAATACGAAGGGCAATGGTTTCAAGATCAACAGCATGGCAGGGGAACTTATTACTTCATGAACAACAATCGATACGATGGAATGTGGTTTGCCGACTATCAACAAGGACCCGGCACTATGTATTACTTCAATGGCGATGTATATAAAGGTAATTGGGAGAAAGATAATCGTGAAGGAAGGGGTACTTATACTTGGAAGCATGGAGCAACCTATTCCGGTGATTGGAAAGGCGATAAGAAGAACGGTAAGGGAACGCTTACTTGGGAAGATAAGTCAAGATACGAAGGGGAATGGAAAGACGACGTTCGTCATGGTAGAGGTACTTACTATTATGTGAATGGAGATAAGTACGTAGGCGATTGGGTAAACGACATCCAGCACGGACGTGGTATCTATTACTTTAATACCGGAGATATTTATGAAGGTGCTTACGTAGATGGAGAACGTACCGGACAAGGTATTTACAAACATAAAAACGGAGACAAGTACGTGGGTGGATTTAAGGACGGTCTGCAAGAAGGACAAGGAACTTTCTCGTGGGCGAACGGCGCGGTCTACGTTGGAATGTGGACAAACAATCAACGCAACGGACAAGGAACATATACTTGGGGTAACGGAGATGTTTACGAAGGACAATGGAAAAACAATTTATCTAACGGAGAAGGTATCCTTCGTTTGCAAGATGGTACAAAATATAAAGGTGGTTTTGCTGATGGAGTAGAAGAAGGCAAAGGCATCATGGAGAATAAAGAAGGAGTACGTTACGAAGGTTTCTTCCGTCAAGGGAAGAAAGATGGTCCGTTTGTGGAATCGGACAAGAACGGAAACGTGATTCGTAAAGGAACGTATAAGTTCGGGAAATTAGAAGAAGAGAAGAAGTAGAAACCTGATCGGATAAGATATGGGGAATTATGACTTAATAACAATACTTGGACCAACAGCATCCGGAAAGACTTCTTTAGCTGCTGCCTTAGCCTACGAATTAGGAACTGAAATAATCGGTGCCGATAGCCGTCAGATATATCGTGGCATGGACATCGGTACAGGCAAGGATTTAGCGGATTATGTAGTTAACGGCAATCTTATCCCTTATCATCTGATAGATATCGTAGAACCCGGGTATAAGTATAATGTCTTTGAATATCAACGAGATTTCTTAAAAATATATGAATCACTTGTAGCTAAAAGTAAGGCAACTCCCATCCTTTGCGGAGGCACGGGATTGTATTTAGAATCGGTGTTGAAAGGCTACAAATTGATACCTGTTCCCGAAAATATGGAACTGAGGTCTCGCCTAGAAACTAACTCTTTGGCAGAACTAACAGAGATATTAAAAGCCTATAAGTCGTTGCACAATACCACTGACGTAGATACGGCTAAACGTGCTATTCGTGCCATAGAAATAGAAGAATATTATCTGCATACAGAGGTTAGCGAGCGAGAGTTTCCCCAATTAAACAGCTTGATTATAGGGGTAGATATTGAAAGGGAACTTAGGCGCGAAAAGATAAGTCGACGCTTACGTCAACGATTAGATGAAGGAATGATAGACGAAGTGAAAGGTTTGCTAGCCAAAGGCATTTCGGCAGAAGATCTTATCTACTACGGACTTGAATATAAATATCTTACTCTACACGTAATAGGCAAGCTTAGCTTCGAAGAGATGTTTGCTCAATTAGAAATGGCTATTCATCAATTTGCCAAACGGCAGATGACGTGGTTTAGAGGTATGGAGCGGAAAGGTTTTGATATTCATTGGCTAGACGCTACATTACCCACAGAAGAGAAATTAGAAAGAATAAAGAGATTAATAAATAGATAAATTATGGCTGTTGAATCCGACAAATGGGGAATCATCTATAATCCCAAAGCGGGAACCAGAAAGGTTCAGAAACGCTGGAAAGAGATAAGGGAATATATGGAGAGTAAGCAAGTGTCTTTCGATTATGTTCATTCCGAAGGCTTTGGGTCGGTCGAACGATTGTCTCGAACATTGGCGGACAATGGTTATCGAACCATTGTGGTAGTAGGAGGAGACGGTGCATTAAACGATGCTATCAATGGCATCATGTCTTCTTCGGTGGAAGACAAACAAGATATTGCTATAGGAATCATACCTAACGGCATAGGCAATGACTTTGCTCATTTTTGGGGATTAAGTCTTGATTACAAAGACGCTGTAAATTGGATTATAAACAACCGTCGTAAAAAAGTGGATGTTGGTTATTGTTCCTACTACGATGGAGAAAAGCATACCCGTCGTTATTTTTTGAACGCAGTAAATATTGGCTTAGGCGCAAGGATAGTGAGAATCACCGATCAAACAAAAAGATTTTGGGGAATGAAGTTCCTTGCTATTTTGGCGGCTTTCTTTTTGCTATTCTTTGAACGCAAACTTTATCGAATGCACTTACGTATTAATGATGAACATATTCGGGGACGCATCATGACAGTGTGCGTAGGTAGTGCTTGCGGTTATGGTCAAACACCTAGTGCTGTGCCTTATAATGGTTGGTTAGATGTCTCTGTAATTTATCGTCCCGAAGCAATGCAGATATTTGCCGGTTTATGGATGTTGGTGCAAGGACGTATTCTTAACCATAAGGTAGTGAAAGCCTACCGTACCAAAAAAGTAAAAGTACTTAGAGCACGTAATGCAGCGGTGAATCTCGACGGACGCTTGTTGCCTAAACAATTTCCTCTCGAAATAGGTGTCATACACGAAGCAGCAACGGTGATTATCCCTAACTAAAAAATAGGTATCAGTCATTTTATTACTAAATTAAACAACGATGAATATAAAAGACTTAAGAAATACGGACTCGGGAAACTTCTTCCTATTAGCCGGTCCTTGTGTGATAGAAGGTGAAGATATGGCTCTTCGTATAGCGGAAAGAATAGTTAATATAACAGATAGGTTACGCATACCTTATGTGTTTAAAGGTTCTTACCGCAAGGCAAACCGTTCACGCTTAGATTCCTTTACAGGAATAGGAGATGAGAAAGCTTTAAAGATATTGCAGAAAGTAAGCACTACGTTTGGTGTGCCTACCGTAACAGATGTTCATGCTGCTGCTGAAGTTGAGATGGCTGCTGAATACGTAGATGTACTTCAAATTCCCGCTTTCCTTTGCAGACAAACCGATTTGTTGGTTGCCGCTGCAAAGACGGGTAAGATAGTTAATATAAAGAAGGGGCAATTTTTAGCTCCACTTGCTATGCGTTTTGCGATAGACAAAGTGATAGAAGAGGGAAACGCTAACGTGATGATTACTGAGCGTGGCACCACTTTTGGTTATCAAGATTTAGTAGTCGATTATCGTGGTATTCCCGAAATGCAGACTTTAGGTTGTCCTGTTATACTAGATGTAACTCATTCTCTTCAACAACCTAATCAAACAAGTGGAGTAACGGGTGGAATGCCACAATTAATAGAAACAATAGCAAAGGCAGGAATTGCTGTCGGAGCGGATGGATTGTTTATAGAAACGCACGAAAATCCTGCTGTAGCAAAGAGCGACGGAGCTAATATGCTTCAACTAGACTTACTAGAAGGCTTGCTCACAAAGCTAGTGAGAATAAGAGAAGCCTTGAAAGCATAATTAACCGGTAACGTAAATAAAGGATATGAGACAACTACTCTTATTGATAATAGTTGCTTCGTTGTTTGCTTGTTCGAATAAGCCCAAAGTAACTAAGACGGAGCTAAAGAGTTTCAAGATGGTGGAGATTCCGGTGATGCTCACAACTTCTGCACAACGTGCGGCATTCTTAGTCAATCATTATTGGGATAATTTTGACTTTAAAGATACCTCTTATCTAAGTTTGCCGGAGATAACAGAGCAAGCTTTAACGGGCTATCTTAGTATTTTGCCGGAAGTAGATAAGCAAACGGCAAACGCTTCTTTACAATCGCTAATCAAATGTGCGGAAGCTGATACTGCTATGTTTTCTTATTTTAAAAAGCTGACGGATAAGTATCTTTACAATCCTAATTCACCGATGCGTAACGAAGACTATTATTTGGCGGTTTTGGACAAACTCATTGACTCTCCGTTAACGAACGATGCGCAGAAATCAACTTTGACATTTCGTCGTAACTTGGCAATGAAGAATAGAGTAGGAGATAAGGCTGCTGATTTTGTTTATACTTTAGCCTCGGGAGCGCAAGCAAAAATGTATAATCTGAAAGCGGACTATACGCTACTTTTCTTCAATAATCCGGGTTGCCATGCTTGTGAAGAGATTATGGAAGCTATGAAATCGTCACAGATAATAGGCAATATGCTTAGTGAAAACAAACTAAAGGTGCTGGCTTTCTATACCGATGAAGATTTAGCTGAATGGAAACGCTATCAAACAACTATGTCTTCTTTTTGGATTAACGCATATGATAAAGGTACGGTTCTCAAAGAACGTGAACTTTATGATTTAAAAGCTATACCAACTCTTTATCTCTTAGATAAGCAAAAGAACGTATTGCTCAAAGATGCTCCTTTTGCTCTTGTGCAGCAATATTTGGAACAATCTCAATTTTCCCAATAACATAAACTGGCTCAGTCATTATTCTTGGAAATTTAATATTAAGTTGTTTCAAATAGAAAAATGATATTCTATTTTTTTACACTTTCTGTTTGGTCGATTTAGGATGATTAATGTAATATTTCTTTGCAAAAATCGGAAATAGCTTTATCAATCTCCGGACGAATTTGAGAAAGTATATTTCCCCAATCTTTCGGAGTTCCGTCACAATTGTCAGAAACCACTTTTATACAATAAAACGGAATCTTACTTTCTGATGCCACACTGGCTATTGCATAAGCCTCCATCTCAAAAAGGCAATTGTAATCTTTGAATTTTTGATAAAATGGAGAAGAGGTATTAATAAATTGGTCGCTTGACAATACAAAATCGGCTTGCAGGGCATTTTTATAGAAGCTGAGTGATAATATACCGTTCGTGTAAGCCGAGGTATGGTCTTTAAAGCCCTCTTCAATAAATATATCCCCTTGATAAATTTTCTTTGGTATGACCAAAGAGCCTACCGGATAGTTTGGCGAGCCGCATGTCCCAATATTCAAAATAATATAGTTGGTATTATGCTCTTTTTGATCTTTAAGATAGTTACTAACTTTCAATGCTGCATTCAGTTTTCCCATACCGGTATATATCACCTCAATCTTGTCGTCTGCCGGCATATAATCACTCTCATCCTCATGAGCTATTACTACAAGTACTTTAGTTTGCGTTATAACTTCATTGTTTTCTTTGGAACAAGAAGTAAAAGCTATGCTCAATGCAACCGGCATAAGCATAGACGGTAATTTCATTTTTCTCATTATATTATTAGTTTTTGTAGCTATTGGTGTGAAATTGGGCGAGATGACTGACCCCATAAACTGATAAGTTTATTTAATATAAAATAGCCGACCGCAGATAATTCTTGTGATAAAGAATGCCCGTGGTCGGCTGTTTTATACTAAATGCTTTTTTTATACTCTATTATTGAAGACGGATAATTTCCATGCCCTTCATAATAGCTACTTCGTTCATTGGAATAAGATGATGGTGACGTTCGGGTAATGTCTTCTTCAATCCTTTAAGCACACTTTCTATCTTTACGATAGGACGAAGCTTGAGTAAACCTCCAAGTACAATCATATTGAAAGCCTTAGCATTGTTCATCTCGTTGGCTGCATCCATTGCATCGATACGATAAATCTTAATATCGGTACGAGTAGGAGGGTTGATAATTCCATATCCATCGTAAATGAGTATTCCTCCGGGCTTAACCTTACTCTCAAACTTCTCTAGCGAAGGTTGATTAAGTATAATAGCTGTGTCGTATTTGCTAAGGATTGGCGAAGAAATCTTTTCGTCGCTAACAATAACAGTTACGTTTGCTGTTCCTCCTCTTTGCTCGGGACCGTAAGCCGGCATCCAAGTAACCTCTTTATCTTCCATCAGTCCCGAATAGGCAAGAATCTTGCCCATAGACAAAACACCTTGTCCACCGAATCCTGCTATAATTATTTCTTCTTTCATTGCTTTTCTATTTTAAGAGAGCGAGTTTATTCTTTATCTTTTAAATCTCCCAGCGGGTAATAAGGGAACATATTCTCTTCCATCCATTTATTGGATGCTTCGGGAGTCATTTTCCAACCGGAACTGCAAGTAGATACTATCTCAACTAGGTTAGAACCTTTACCGCTCATTGAATTTTCAAACGCATGACGGATTGCTTTTTTTGCTTTACGAATGGCAGCAACCGTTTGTACCGATTGACGAGTTACGTAGGCTGTACCCTCTAATGTAGCAGCAATCTCTGTCATTTTCAAAGGATAGCCGTGCAAACTAACATCGCGTCCGTATGGACAAGTAGATGACTTCATTCCTACTAGAGTAGTAGGAGCCATTTGTCCTCCTGTCATACCATAGATGGCATTATTGATAAAGATAATAGTAATATTTTCTCCACGATTTAGAGCATGAATAGTTTCTGCCGTACCAATGCAAGCTAAATCGCCGTCTCCTTGATAAGTAAATACCAAACGGTCAGGCCAAAGACGTTTCATTGCTGTTGCTAATGCAGGCGCACGTCCGTGAGCAGCTTCTTGCCAATCAATATCTAGATAGTTATATATAAATACGGCACATCCCACAGGCGACACTCCAAGAGCTTTGTCTTCGAGTTCCATCTCTTCTATTACTTCGGCAATTAATTTATGTACCACTCCATGACTGCATCCCGGGCAATAGTGCATGGGTTTATTATTCATCAGAGTAGGTTTCTTATAAACCAAGTTCTCCGGTTTGATTATTTCTTCTTTCGTCATAATGTTTTTGTTTTTAGTCTTTCGACTCTCTTATCTCATATATCTCATAAAGAACTCCATTAACTTAAGGAAGATGGAAGCACCACATACATAAAAGAACAGATGCTTGTCCTCCATCGAGAAATAGAGGATAATAGAGATTACTGCACCTATTAAAAAGATTATGTTAAGGATGTATCTTATCTTGTTTGTATTCATGGCATGACTATTTGATGAGTAATTCTTTAACAGCTATAACTATTTCGTCGGGATCGGGTACAATACCACCGAGACGTCCGAAATGTTCTACTTGTACTTTACCATTGACTGCCAAACGAATATCTTCTACCATTTGTCCGGCATTCAATTCTAACGAGAGCATTCCCTTAACCTTGCTTGCGTATTCGGCAATAATATTAGTTGGGAAAGGCCATAAAGTAATAGGACGAAGAAGTCCTACTTTGATACCTTCAGCACGAGCCATTTCCATTGCTTTCTGTCCGATACGTGCCATAGAACCAAAGGCTATGATAAGATATTCTGCATCTTTGCAATTAATTTCTTCGTAACGTACTTCGTTTTCTTGGATAGTCTTATATTTAGCTTGGAAACGAATATTGTTTTGTTCCATTGCTGCTGGGTCTAACTCTAACGAAGTAATAATATTAGGCTTACGAGTTTTTGGCTTACCTGTGGCTGCCCACGGACATTGTTCAATAACTTCTTCATCGGTACGACGAGGCTTTTGAGCAGGAAGTACTACTTTTTCCATCATTTGACCAATGACACCATCAGCAAGAATAATAGCCGGATTGCGATATTTGAAAGCTAATTCAAAACCTAAAGCTACGAAATCTGCCATTTCTTGTACCGATGCAGGAGCAAGGGCAATAAGACGATAATCTCCGTGTCCGCCACCTTTTACTGTTTGAAAGTAATCGGCTTGACTAGGTTGGATAGTGCCTAAACCCGGACCTCCGCGCATTACGTTTACTATCAGACAAGGAAGTTCTGCACCTGCTATATATGAAATACCTTCTTGCTTAAGACTTACGCCCGGACTTGACGAGGAAGTCATTACCATCTTACCGGTGCCGGCTCCTCCATAAACCATATTGATTGCAGCAACTTCGCTCTCTGCTTGAAGTACTACCATACCGGTAGTTTCCCAAGGCTTGAGTTCTGCTAATGTCTCCAATACTTCTGATTGGGGAGTGATAGGATAACCAAAGTATCCATCTGCACCACAGCGGATAGCTGCATGGGCAATGGCTTCGTTACCTTTCATTAAAACAACTTCTTCTGCCATATCTTTTTTATTGTTTTGATTCTTTAATTGATTAAAAAGCTCTTATAATTTAACTTTGTAGACTGAGATGCAACCATCTGGACAGACGGTGGCGCAAGAAGAACAACCGTTGCAGGTATCTTCTAATATTTGTTGGGCAAAGTTATAGCCTTTAATGTTTACTTCTTTTTTAGTGAGCGATAGCACGTTGAGCGGACAAGCTACAACACAAAGGTTGCATCCTTTGCAACGTTCTGTATCTACTACGATTGCTCCTTTAATTTTTGCCATATTCTTAACTTTGAATTATTGATTGTACATATCTTTATTGTAGAAATTCAGAATATCCATAAGCATCTCTTTGGCATGCACAGCCGGACTATTGGGATTAAGTTCAATAGCTTCGAGATAGTTGTTGAGAGCCATTTGCCAATTCCCCTGTTTACGGTAAGCATTCCCTCGAAGGTAGTAAGCTTCATCGTTAGGGGCGGCACTCGTTTCGATGAAGATATCCAAAGCTTCGATAGCTTGGCTAATGTCTCCTCGACTGATAAACTCTTGTATGGTTCTAAGTTGCTCCATTTTGATGTTGACATCTGAATTAAGAACCGCAAAGATAGCTTATATTTAGGAAATAATATATGTTGTAAAGTGAAAAAAGAAAAATACTATCAAAAAGATTACTTGTGATTCCCTATAAAGTGATAGTTCATTAAAAAGCAGCGTATAATTTATTGTGAAGATTTGAAATTAATTCGTTACTTTTGCACACGAAATAAGTAATCATCATACATTTAATATAGATATGCAAGAAAAGATTATCATTCTTGATTTCGGTTCACAAACCACTCAGCTTATAGGGCGAAGAGTGCGTGAATTAGACACGTATTGCGAAATTGTTCCTTACAACAAATTTCCCGAAAACGACAGCACTGTTAAGGGTGTTATTCTTTCAGGAAGTCCATTCTCGGTATATGACAAAGATGCGTTTAAGATGGATCTCAGTACTATAAGGGGCAAATATCCTATCCTCGGCATTTGTTATGGAGCACAGTTTATGGCTTATAGCAATGGCGGTAAGGTAGAACCGGCAGGTACTAGAGAATATGGGCGTGCCAATCTTGGCTCTTTTTGCAAAGAGAATGTGCTGTTAAAAGAAATAAGGGAACATTCGCAAGTGTGGATGTCGCATGGAGATACCATCACTTCCATTCCTTCTAATTTTAAAACGATCGCTTCGACCAAAGAAGTAGCTATTGCCGCCTATCAGTTGGAAAACGAACCGGTATGGGGAGTACAATTTCATCCGGAAGTATTTCATAGCGAAGACGGTACTCAAATTCTTCGCAATTTTGTGGTAGATATATGTGGTTGCAAACAAGATTGGTCGCCAACATCGTTTATAGAAAGTACTATTGCCGATTTAAAAGCAACATTAAATAACGATAAAGTGGTGTTAGCACTTTCCGGTGGCGTGGATTCGTCAGTAGCGGCGGTACTTCTTCATAAAGCAATAGGTAAGAATTTGACTTGCGTATTTGTAGACCACGGTTTGCTCCGTAAAGATGAGTTTAAAAATGTAATGCACGACTACGAACATCTTGGACTAAGCGTTATTGGTGTAAATGCAAAAGATAAATTTTATAGCGAACTAGCCGGAGTGAAAGAACCGGAACGCAAACGTAAGATTATAGGGAAAGGCTTCATTGATGTGTTCGATGAAGAAGCACGTAAACTTAAAGATGTGAAATGGTTGGCTCAAGGAACTATTTATCCCGATGTTATCGAATCGCTTTCTATTACCGGAACAGTTATTAAGAGTCATCATAACGTGGGAGGATTGCCCGAAAAGATGAACTTGAAACTTTGTGAACCGCTCCGTTTGCTTTTCAAAGATGAAGTTCGTCGTGTAGGTCGTGAACTCGGAATGATGGAACATCTTATCACTCGTCATCCTTTCCCCGGTCCGGGATTAGCTGTTCGTATTCTAGGAGATATCACCCCCGAGAAAGTTCGTATCCTTCAAGATACAGACGAAATCTTCATCAATGGACTTCGCGAATGGGGATTGTATGATAAAGTATGGCAAGCAGGCGCAATTCTTCTTCCCGTGCAATCGGTAGGCGTAATGGGAGATGAGCGTACTTACGAAAATGCGGTTGCTCTCCGTGCGGTAACTTCTACCGATGCTATGACTGCCGATTGGGCACACCTGCCTTATGAATTTTTAGGTAAAGTCTCGAACGATATCATTAATAAAGTGAAGGGCGTAAATCGAGTAACTTACGATATCAGCTCTAAGCCACCGGCAACTATTGAATGGGAATAATCTCACTCTGAGATACAAAATAAGCAAAAATACTTCTTAATGTAAATTGATACGTTGGGAAGTATTTTTATTTTTGCTAATATCTTTTCAGTATAGCAGAGATATATTCGCCTTTTTTATTAATTTTGCAATCGTTTCGCTACAAGTATGTATGTAGTGTGAGGCTTATTGAACTTAAAGAAGAATGAAAATTAAATTTATAAGCTTAGGTAGTGGCAGCAGTGGAAATTGTTATTACTTAGGTACCAAGGACTACGGAATATTAATAGATGCCGGCATAGGTATTCGCACGATAAAGAAAAACTTGAAAGATTTAAGCATCTCTATGGATTCTATTCGTGCGGTATTGATTACTCATGACCATGCGGACCACATTAAATCAGTGGGCTGTTTGGGTGAGAAATGTAATATCCCCGTATATTCTACCCGGGAAGTGCACGAAGGAATCAACAAAAGTTACTGTATGACAGAAAAACTTTCCACTTCTATACATTACATAGAAAAAGAAAAGAATTTCGATATAGAAGACTTTAATATCTGCGCTTTCGAAGTGCCTCATGATGGAACTGATAATGTAGGTTATTGCATCGAAATAGACGGGAAGATTTTTTCTTTCCTCACAGATTTAGGGCATATCACTGCTACTGCTGCTAAATATATCTGTAAAGCTCACTACTTAATTTTAGAAGCAAACTATGATGTGGAAATGTTAAAGATGGGACCTTATCCTGCTTATTTAAAAGAACGCATAGCAGGACCAACAGGACATCTTAGCAATATAGAAACAGCCGACTTCTTGGCGGATAATATATCGGAACACCTCAAATATATTTGGTTATGTCATCTTAGCAAGGACAATAATCATCCTGAATTGGCTTATAAAACGGTTGAATGGAAGTTAAGGAATAAAGGTATTATCGCAGGAAAAGATGTACAAGTAATTGCTTTAAAGCGTAGTATCCCATCGGAACTATATGAGTTTGAATAAGTAGCGAAAATAAAGGAGAAAAAGCAGTTCGAAAGTTTGGTATAATAAAATAAAACACCTACTTTTGCAACCGCAAACGGAAAATGTCAATGCACTTTTAGCTCAGCTGGTAGAGCAATTGACTCTTAATCAATGGGTCCAGGGTTCGAATCCCTGAGAGTGCACAAATAGGCGAGGTATTACCTCGCCTATTTTATTGTATATAAGGTGATTATATAGTGACAGCTCCAAATAATATAGGGTGAGGGGATCAGTTCGTATCTTTACTTGTCGTCGTAGAGCCGATATTATACCATCTTCTTACATCGCTTGGAGTTCAAGAAAACGCTTGTACTCTTTCTTTGAATCAAATGTTCTAAACTCTGTTTCAACCTTTTTGTTTTTGTATTTACTTTCTTTTTCTCGTTCTATAATCATATTTTGCTATTTATTTGGTTGTTATCAAATTAATATGTATACTTGCATCTCTGAAATAGCTGTTATTCGTGCTTACTGGGCTGTAGTCCCGGAGTTACCGCGAATAGTGGCTACACTAGAATAGCTGTTATTATTTCCTCTCGGATTGTATTTCCGAGTAAGGCTTTAATAGTGGCTATTTCTCTTTTAAAACGCTCTTATTATCGGTTATACTATACAATACCATTTCTCCGCTTTCGTTTTCCCTGATTATAATCCCTGATTTACCATTAGCTATTTTTATTTTGGTGACAGCTTAATTCTGGTATCGGCTTTGGTTCTAGTAATAATTATTTTTTCTGATTTGTATGGATGCATTATATTTGCTTTATAAATGAATAGTAAATTGTGTGATTGTTTGGGTGAATAACTACAATATATTTATTAAATTAATCATATTTGGACTAAAATACGTGTTTATTATTGTTAAATTTGACTATTTTAATCATTTTAGTCTCAAAAATGACCCTTTTTAGTCGTAAAAAGTGGTTTAAAATTCAGTACCCTTTTAGATGTTATGTCCGTTATATTGTAATA
>JAVVPX010000031.1:0-23293 GCA_036655555.1 Bacteroidaceae bacterium
GTGTGTTGCAGATGGCAGATAAAATTCATTTTTAAACTATGGGAGGTGATAGTTTCAAAAGTCTTCAGTAGTATAAAAAAAACAAACGGTATTATTTTAAAAGTCTTCAGTATTATTTCTACGCTTTTCAAGAAATTTAGTCAAAAGATGTTTTGAGTAAAAAACACAACATAAAGATTACTTACAAACCATTTTAAATAAAACAGATAGACCTATTATAAACGAGAGCAGCATCCAAGAATACTCTCGGATGCTGCTCTTTTTATGTTTACTAATATTTGTATCTTCCTTCCGGAATAGCCTAAGCATGCATTTGCTTAGCCATTAATTTCTGAATTCTAGCATTAAGAGTTTGGCAAGTTGCGCCATTTCCCATTGCTTTGTACCTTCGTACTTGGTATTGCAACATCGCAATAGATTCTTTTCTACTTTCTATTTTCATAATTTTCATCTTTTTGTGTCCCCCACGTTTTGAAGAACGGTTTATATCTCTTTCTAATTATACTGCAAAGATAGCACAATTTTCATATATATGTTATGTAACATACAAATAAATGCTCTACTTAAACATTTTTTATGTAAACGAGAGCTATTCTTCATGGATATTAAGGATTATCTTTCCTATGAATAAAACAACAATTCATTTACGGAAATGCCTTAACCATTTTAAAAAAAATAATTACAATCCTCTCCGAAAACTAACGGAAGTATTTCACGAAATTTTAGACGCTACCAAATTTAATAAAATTGCGGATATCGACTTCGTTTCCAAAGTATCTATTAAAGAATAGTTATCTTTGCCAAAGAGAAATAATGTGTATCAAACAAACGCGTAACTATATGTTTATTTTTATTATTATCGGGCTAATGATTAGCGGTGTATCAATAGGCTATCTTTTGCGAAAAAGAGAACTTATCCATCTGCCTAAACTAATCAGTGTACTTATATGGATATTACTCTTTTTACTAGGAATCGAAGTTGGGAACAACGAAGCTATCATTAAAGGTTTGCATACCATTGGATTGGAAGCTTTTATTATCACACTTGCAGGAGTAGCAGGAAGTATTCTTACCTCTTGGACATTATGGGTTATCTTGTATAAAAGGAAAAAGAAGGGAGCGAAGGTATGAAAGGAAGCTTAATTATTGTTGCGTTCTTTGTATTAGGCATCTTTGTCAGCTTATACGACTTAATATCTTTTGACTTTGCTGCCTATGATTTAAGTTTCTATGCTCTTTGTTGCTTAATGTTTTGCGTAGGCATCAGTGTCGGGAACGACCCAAAGACTTTGAAAAGCTTCAAACAACTTAACCCTCGGCTAGCCTTTTTGCCTGTAATGACTATTTTGGGAACTTTAGCAGGTTGTTATTTTGTTAGCTTCTTCCTCACAAAGCATTCTGCTAGCGACTGCTTAGCTGTAGGTTCAGGATTCGGTTATTATTCGCTATCGAGTATTATCATCACAGAATATAAAGGTGCGGAATTAGGCACTATCGCATTATTATCGAACATCATGCGAGAAATTATCGCCTTACTTTGTGCTCCTTTCTTAGTGAAATGGTTTGGAAACTTAGCTCCCATCTCTGTAGGAGGAGCCACCACAATGGATACTACGCTTCCCATTATCACTCGTTATTCAGGTAAAGAATTTGTAGTTGTTTCCATTTTTCACGGTTGCATTGTCGATTTCTCTGTTCCTTTTCTTGTTACTCTATTTTGTTCTTTATAGGACATTAAATCATAAAAAAGGCTGTTCCCCATTATAAGGAAACAGCCTTTGTATATAATTTAACAGGAGAATAGATTACATCATTCCACCCATACCGCCCATACCCGGTGCACCCATTGGCATTTCCGGTTTATCTTCTTTCTTTTCTACAATCACGCATTCTGTAGTAAGGAACATACCGGCAATAGAAGCTGCATTTTCCAATGCCACACGAGATACCTTTGCAGGGTCTACCACTCCGGCAGCATATAAGTTTTCATATACATCCGTACGAGCATTATATCCATAATCACCTTTACCTTCAATTACCTTTTGAACTACCACAGCACCTTCTTTACCTGCATTAGCCACAATCTGGCGAAGAGGTTCTTCGATGGCGCGTTTGATAATCTCAATACCGGTAGTCTCGTCTACGTTTTCACCTTTCATGCCTTCGAGTGAAGCAATAGCACGAATATAGGCAACACCTCCACCCGGTACAATACCTTCTTCAATAGCTGCACGAGTTGCACAAAGAGCATCGTCTACACGGTCTTTTTTCTCTTTCATCTCTACTTCCGAAGCAGCACCTACATAAAGCACGGCAACTCCACCGGATAACTTAGCCAAGCGTTCTTGCAACTTCTCTTTATCGTAGTCCGAAGTAGTCGTTTTTATTTGAGCCTTGATTTGGTTGATGCGTTCCTTAATATTCTCTTTTTCACCTGCACCGTTCACAATTGTTGTATTGTCTTTGGTAACGGTTACCTTATCGCAAGTGCCCAACATTTCGAGAGTAGCTTGTTCTAATTTCAGCCCTTTCTCTTCACTGATAACTACCCCACCTGTCAACACAGCGATATCTTCCAACATTTCTTTTCTTCTATCTCCAAAACCCGGAGCTTTCACCGCACATATCTTTAAGTTAGAGCGCAAACGATTTACTACTAGGGTAGTCAAAGCTTCGCTATCTACATCTTCGGCAACAATCAACAAGGGGCGTCCGCTCTGAACAGCAGGTTCAAGGATAGGAAGCATATCTTTAAGATTCGAAATCTTCTTGTCGTAGATAAGGATATACGGATTTTCCATCTCACATTCCATCTTTTCCGTATCAGTCACGAAATAAGAAGAAAGATAACCACGGTCGAACTGCATACCTTCTACCAAACCAATCGTTGTTTCTCTTCCTTTTGCTTCCTCAATGGTAATTACACCATCTTTAGAAACTTTACGCATAGCGTCAGCTATCAATTTACCTATTGCAGGGTCATTGTTTGCCGAAACAGTAGCCACTTGTTCTATTTTATCGTAGTTATCGCCTACCATCTGAGCTTGACTCTTGATAGAAGCAACTACAGCCTCCACTGCTTTGTCCATACCACGTTTAAGGTCCATTGGATTAGCTCCGGCTGTAACGTTCTTTAAGCCAACACCCACAATTGATTGAGCAAGTACCGTAGCAGTAGTTGTTCCATCACCGGCATCATCGCCTGTTTTAGAAGCAACAGACTTCACTAACTGAGCACCCGTATTCTGGAAAGGGTCACTTAGTTCTATTTCTTTAGCCACCGTTACCCCATCTTTAGTAATTTGTGGAGCACCGAATTTTTTCTCAATAATTACATTACGTCCTTTTGGACCTAGTGTTACTTTTACTGCATCTGCAAGTCCGTCCACGCCTTTCTTCAAAAGGTCGCGAGCTTCAATATTAAATAAAATATCCTTAGCCATGATTCTATTATTTTTATTCGTTAATTATAAAGCTGCAAGCACGTCACTTTGACGCATAATGAGGTATTTAGTACCCTCAACCTCTAGTTCAGTTCCGGCATATTTACCAAAAAGGACCGTATCGCCTATTTTTAATACCATTTCCTCGTCTTTGGTACCATTACCAATAGCTATTACTTCACCTTTCAAAGGTTTTTCTTTTGCGGTATCAGGGATAATGATGCCCCCGATAGTTCTTTCTTCTACAGCAGCAGGGAGTATAAGTACTCTATCTGCTAATGGTCTAATGTTCATAATCTTTTTATTTTAGTCGTTGTTAAATTAATTTCTATTGCCCGCAGGCGATAAGATAGGTACTAAAAGCGTGCCAAAGAATAAAAAAGAAGTCAATCGTCAGTTAAGACTGACAAATTGACTTCTTCGTTTTTATTTATAAGTAGTACTTCAAGAAAGAATAAGAGCGAAAAGCTCTTCCGGTGAGATTAACGTTTGTTCTCCTGTAATCATATTCTTTAATGTAAGCTTCTTTTCGTTCATTTCATTTTCTCCCACAATAGCCACAAAGGGAATGTTTTTGTCGTTAGCATAACTCATCTGCTTCTTCATTTTCACCGTATCGGGATATAGTTCAGCACGAATGCCTGCTTGTCTGGCTTTTGCCAATAAAGGAAGACAATAAGCAGCTTCAGCTTCCCCAAAATTAACGAAGATAAGTTGCGTACCATTTACTGCCTCTTTGGGGTATAAATCTAATTGATTAAGCACATCAAAAATACGATCGGCACCAAACGAGATACCTACTCCAGACACACCCGCCATACCAAAAACCCCTGTCAGATTGTCATAGCGTCCACCACCTGTAATGCTTCCTATCTCTACATCCAATGCTTTCACTTCAAAAATAGCACCGGTATAATAATTTAGCCCTCGAGCCAATGTAAGGTCAAGCTCTATTTCCGAATGAATATTCAACAGAGAGTTACAACGCAAAATATATTCGCATTCCTCCACCCCTTTCATACCTACCTCACTGCCGGCAAGCACATTCTTTAGCGTTTCGAGTTTCTCTGCATTTGTTCCTTTCAACAAGATAATTGGCTGCAACTTAGCTATAGCTTCGTCCGATATTCCTTTAGAAGCTAATTCAGCGTTCACATTTTCCAAACCAATCTTATCCAATTTGTCGATAGCCACGGTAATATCTACAATTTTGTCAGCTTCACCTATTATTTCGGCAATACCGCTAAGTATCTTTCGATTATTTATTTTAATGCAAACACGAATATTCAAACGAGTGAACACTGCGTCAACCAATTGCATCAGTTCCACTTCATTGAGCAGGGAATTACTACCCACTACATCAGCATCACATTGATAAAACTCACGATAGCGTCCCTTTTGCGGACGGTCGGCTCTCCATACCGGCTGAATTTGGTAACGCTTGAATGGGAAGTTCAATTCTTCTCTGTGCATCACCACATAGCGTGCAAACGGTACCGTAAGGTCATAACGCAATCCTTTTTCACAAAAGCGGCTCGCCAACTTCGTTGCATTACGCGAAAGTAACTCTTCGTCGGTCAATCCGGAAAAATAATCACCGGAGTTCTGTATTTTAAACAATAGTTTATCTCCCTCGTCGCCATACTTACCCATCAAGGTAGACAGGTTTTCCATCGACGGAGTTTCTATTTGCTCAAATCCATATAGATGGAACACCTCACGAATTGTATTGAAAATATAGTTACGCTTCGCCATCTCTACCGGAGAGAAGTCGCGCGTACCCTTTGGTATGCTTGGTTTTGCCATAATCATTTACAGTTTAAGCCGCAAAGATAAGGCTTTCTGTCGAAACAACAAGTCTTCAACTGAAGTTTATCTTCGGCGATCAATCAGTAATTAGTCTCTTCTTCCCATGAACATATAGATATAATAAATCAGGGTAGCTAAGGAGCTAAGAGCAGCCACCACATAAGTATAAGCAGCAGAGCGAAGAGCATCTTCGGCTTGCGCATGATTAGAAGAGTTGGTAATGCCGGAGCCACTTAACCATACTAATGCACGTTTGCTAGCATTGATTTCCACCGGCAAAGTGACAAAGCTAAATAAAGTAGTAGTGGCAAACAAGATAATACCAATCAACAAGAGTTGAGGAAAAGAGTTTACCATCAAGATACCTGCCAACAACACCCACGTCATCCATTGAGAAGCAAAGCTTACCATAGGCACTAAAGCCGAGCGCATTTTCAAAGGCGCATAAGCTCTTGCATGCTGAACGGCGTGTCCGCATTCATGAGCCGCCACAGCAGCTGCTGCCACGCTTCCACTTCCATATACACTTTCACTCAAGTTCACAGTTTTATTTGCCGGATTGTAATGGTCGGTCAACTGTCCGGGAGTACTAATTACTTTCACGTCGTCAATACCATTATCATGTAACATTTTGATTGCTACATCTCGTCCCGTCATCCCATTGGATAGCGGTATCTTAGCATACTTTTTAAATTTGTTTTGTAAACGCGACTGTACTAAATAACTTATGATGGCAATGCCAATAAACAGAATCCAATAGCTAGACATAGTTTTGTTCTTTAAATTAATACTGTATAATGAAGTGTATAAACAAAAAGCTTGCCAAAAGCTTTTTATCTATTGTTTGGCCTTAGCTTCTTCCATTTTGCGGGAAACAAAAGCAATCTTGAGTTGAGCCTCTTTAATTTCTTTCTTTATTTGTTCCGTCGACGAAAGTAGTTGCGACAATTCGTACACCGCTGCCAAAGCCTTGCGATCTGCGTCCGACATGGTGAAACTAAAGGCTCTATCACCGCCTATATATGCTACTTTTATCGGATGGTCTTTGTTTAGATAGATAAAACCAATCACATCTCCATCATTACCCATCTTATAGTCCGACTTTTCTATCTTTTCGCCTAGGTCGGTAGTTTCGTAGCTATCTCTCGAAGAGGGAGTTTGTGCAAAATTACCCTCTTTATCGCTCACTTTTACAGCTGAATGATGAATATTGGTTCTTCCGCAATAAACCGAAGTTAAAGTCATTACCCCTAACTCGTTTACTTGGCTACGCAAAAAAGAGCGATGCAATGTTTTCTCCACTGTCTGACCGGGATGAAAATAATTACCTATCTTCTGATATTCCGCATTCTTCTCAAACACATAGTTACCCTTGATGGCATCCACTTCTTTCTGCTTGATAAGCAACATACTATCGAGATAAGCCAGACTCTTCTGTTGTTCCGACAAATCAATTTGTTGCATCAACTTTACGCCTTCTTTGCGAGCTTCACTCCTAGGGTAAAGTTGTTTGATACTATCAATCTGAAGTTTTGCCCCGCTAAAGTCTCCTTGTTTCAAAGCCGTTTGGGCAGCCTGAAGCCTTGCTTGCGCACTCTTCTCTTCATTGCCTCCACAAGCAATCAATACAATGACTATCAATGCTATTATACTTATCTTTTTCATCTTCTATCTATCTTTTAGAAAAGCAAAAGTACAATTTATTCATCATACTTACCTATTAGATGCGCAATTTATTGTATTTTTGCAATCTTAATTGTCAGCAATCTATTGACAATCATCAAATCAGAGGTATGCAGATAGAGAAAGAAGAATTGAAAGGATGTTTTAAGGAAGATATTTTCACCCAGATATCGGAGACAGCAGATACTTTAGGACTAGCGTGTTACGTAGTAGGCGGATATGTACGAGACCTGTTATTAAAACGACCTTCTAAAGATATAGATGTAGTAGTAGTAGGTAGTGGCATAGAGATGGCGAAGGCATTAGGCAAAAGGTTGGGAAAAGAGGCTCATGTATCTATTTTCAAAAACTTTGGAACTGCACAAGTAAAGCATCATCAGACGGAAGTGGAGTTTGTGGGTGCACGCAAAGAGTCGTATCAAAGAGATTCACGTAAGCCGATAGTGGAGGACGGAACTTTAGAAGACGACCAAAACAGACGTGATTTCACCATCAATGCTTTGGCTGTATGTCTCAACAAAGCTCATTTCGGCGAATTAGTAGATCCATTTAATGGGATAAGTGACTTAAACGAAAAGACCATCCGCACGCCACTCGACCCGGACATTACCTTTAGCGACGACCCTTTGAGAATGATGCGATGTATTCGATTCGCCACGCAATTGGGATTCTTCATCGAAGACGAGACTTTCGCTTCTATCCTTCGTAACAAGGAACGAATTGAGATTATATCCAAAGAGCGTATTGCTGATGAGCTTACCAAAATTCTCCTTTCGCCTCGTCCATCCATCGGATTTGTACTACTTGATCAATGCGGATTGCTTCCGTTTATTTGTCCCGAACTAGTGACATTGCAGGGTGTGGAAACACGAAACGGTAAAGGTCATAAAGATAATTTCTATCATACCTTGGAGGTAGTAGATAATATTTGCAATCACACAGATAATAGTTGGCTGCGATGGGCTGCCTTGTTTCACGACATTGGCAAACCTACAACCAAACGTTGGGAACCGCGTATCGGTTGGACATTCCATAACCATAACTTTATTGGGGAGAAGATGATTCCTAACATCTTTCGCACGATGAAACTGCCAACAAACGAGAAGATGAAATATGTGCAAAAGTTAGTCGGACTTCATATGCGCCCAATTATTCTTGCCGAAGATATAGTAACCGATTCGGCTATCAGGCGTTTGCTTTTCGATGCAGGTAACGATATAGACGATTTGATGATACTTTGCGAAGCTGACATCACTTCCAAAAACCAAAATCGCAAACAGAAATTCTTAGACAACTTTAAGTTGGTACGTCAGAAACTCAAAGATTTAGAAGAAAAAGATCGCATTCGTAACTTCCAACCACCTGTAAGCGGAGAAGAAATTATGAAACTCTTCGGGTTAACACCTTGCAAGGAGATAGGGATACTAAAGGGGATTATCAAAGAGGCCATTTTAGATGGAGTGATTCCGAATGAATACGAAGCTGCTTTCAATTTTATGACAGAGAAAGCAGCCCAAATGGGACTTAAGGCTGTCAAATAGAAACATTACCTAATACAAAATAGTTATGGCAATTATATACACCAAAGGAGAAGAAATAGCCAACTCTGCTTCTCACGGTATCGGAATTATCTTTGGCATCGTAGCAGGAGTTATCTTAATGGAAGCAGCCATTGCAAATGGTAATCCGTGGGCAATAGGGAGCGTACCTCTCTACCTTTTTGGAATGCTCGCCTCCTACATTTCTTCCACTTCGTACCATTCCTGCACTTCTCCCAAACGAAAAGCTAAGCTTCGCAAGTTCGACCATGCCGCCATCTATCTTCACATTGCAGGCACTTATTCTCCCATCACACTTATTACCTTGCGCGAAGTAGGTTGGTGGGGTTGGGGATTGTTTATCTTTGTTTGGTTGTGTGCTGCCTTGGGCGTATTACTCAGCTTCACCAAGCTCAAAGAACATAGCAACCTCGAAACTAGTTGTTTTGTGCTTATGGGTGCAACCATCCTGCTAGCCTTCCAACCACTAACAACCATTCTCTCTCCTCTAGGCGAAATGAATATCATCTATTGGATTCTTGCAGGTGGCGCGTCATACGTGATAGGAGCTATCTTTTACTCTTGGAAGAGCATCAATTATATGCACTCCATCTTCCATCTCTTCTGTTTAGGTGGAAGTGTATGCCACGCCATCGCCATTTACTTGGTACTGTAAATTTATTTTGCTGTATTTAAAGACAAAGTAACTACTTCTCCTTTTTTCAAGTTTAGTTTTATTAGATTGTCTGCACTTAGCACTTGTTTCTTTCTTCCTTGCTTTAAGGTAAGAGTCTGTGCATCGTCTGTCAACTTGGGCAGACGGATATAAAACACACCTTCATTGTTGGCGCGAAGAGTTGCTTTCAACTGAGTGGCATTCCACGAAGCATCTACCGTTAACCCACCACGAGCACGAAGTCCACTGAAGCTACCCTTCTTCCAGTGACAAGCGGGAAGTATTTCTACAAAGCCATCGTGACTCTGCAACAACATTTCGGCAATACCGGCTGTTCCGCCGAAGTTACCATCTATTTGAAAGGGAGGATGAGCACAGAAAAGATTAGCATATGTGCCACCACCTTGGAATGTTCCGGCATTAGCCCCCATTGGATAAAGTAGATTCTTTAGTAATTTAAAAGAGCGTTCGCCATCTTTTAAGCGTGCCCAAAAGTTTATCTTCCATGCTCTAGACCATCCTGTTCCTCCATCTCCTCTACGGTCGAGTGTAGTACGACAAGCATTCATCAATTCAGGAGTTTTGGCAGGAGTCATCTGATTAGCAGGGTAAAGTCCGTATAGGTGAGAGGTATGGCGATGATGAATATCTGTTTCTTCATAATCCTCAAGCCACTCTTGCAAATATCCTCCTTTAGGACTTACTTGCATAGGAGGAAGACGTTTTAAAGCATTTTTTATTTCAAGACTAAAATCATCATCCACCCCTAAAACGGCTGCTGCGGAAAGTGTATTTTCAAAGAGTTCACGTACAATCTGCGTATCCATTGCCGGTCCCATACAAACAGAGACAGCATCGCCATTCAATCGATAAGCATTCTCAGGTGAAGAAGAAGGGGCGGTAACCAGCCAATTATGACTAGGTTCGGCTATCATTGTAGAAAGGAAAAAGCGAGCGGCACCTTTCAATACCGGATAGATTTCAGCTGCATAAGCAGGACTAGGATTGAAAAGATAATGTTCCCATAAATGTTCGCATAACCATGCACCTCCTGTATTAGTAGCACCCCAAGACGCATGCTCGGCAGGAGCGGTAAAAAGCCATGGGTTACTCACTACGTGTGCTACCCAACCATCAGCTCCATAAAAACCTTTCGCAGTCACCTCACCGGAAGGAACTATCTTCTTAGTGAAATCAATTAGCGTATTATGTAATTCCGGCAAGTTAGTTACTTCGGCAGGCCAATAGCACATTTGCATATTAATGTTCAAATGATAATCGCCATTCCAAGGAGTTTGCACCGTATTTGCCCACAAACCTTGTAGATTGAGGGGAAGAGAACCTTCGCGAGTACCGCTAATCATTAAATAGCGACCATAATGGAAATAGAGAGCATAAAGAGAAGGATCTTCTTCCGTAAGATTATTTTTTAAGCGCACATCCGTAGCTTCGTCTTTTTGAGGAACTTCCAATTGAAGAGCCACCCGATTAAATTTAGCTTGATAGGCTGCTTTATGAGCAGAGAGTAGCTTGGTATATTTTGTTGCTGAAGCTTTAGCTAATAAATCGGCTACTTGTTGCTTATATTCCTTATTATTAAAGTCGGTAGCAGTGGAAATAATTAAATAAGCTTTTTTAGCTCCACTCACAGCAAGTGATTGAGCTGAAGCTTTAGTCTGTCCATCGGTTACTATCTTTAGTTGAGTAAGATAATTCATTCCATTACCTCCCAATCCATCGTTCATCGCACCTTTCATGCAAAGTGTTTGACCCTCGCAGTAAGTGGTAAAACGTTCGGGACGGTCGAGAGTAAGGTCGAAAGCAAGTGCTTTCGCCTTATTGGCAGTAAGCTTAATCACTATCACATCGGCTGTATGCGAAACGAAGTATTCGCGTTGATACTTCACTCCTCCTTCTTCGAAGCTAGTGTAGGCTACGGCATCGTTTAAGTTCAACCCACGACGATAGTTGGTAAAAGTAGCTTGTTTTGTTTGTTGCCCTAAGGCATAATTGATAGTTAGGAAGCCAAGTGTTTGGAAACAGCCATAAGGGGCATTTGCTCCTTTTGCATGATTAGTACCCGGACCCTTACATTTGAAATATTTCAACATCATCTTCTCTGCTTCTTTATTCTTACCGGCAAGGAGCAATTCTCGGATTTGGGGTAGGTAGTTAATGGCTTCTTCATTCACCGCATTTTCTTTACTACCGGACCAAAGCGTAATGTCGTTCAATACTATTTGTTCACGATAAACTCCACCATCAGGCATAGCGCCTATTCGTCCATTGCCTAAAGGCATTGATTCTTCCCAACGGGTAGCAGGTTTGTTATACCACAATTCTTGTTTCTCTTGAGCATTTATGTTTGTTGTTGCCACCAAACAAAATAATAGGATAATAAGGTTACGCATAAATCTATAAAAGTTTTTATTTCAATATTACTTCATCTACTACTACACGAGTTTCTGTTCCTTCACCCGGATGACCTGCCGGACATTTACCGGGGTTAACAAGAGTAAAACGAAGGTAACGAGCACTAATTGATTCAAAATTTTCCAAAATTAAATTGGTTTTCAAAAAGCTGACAGCAAAGATAGCATCATTTTTATATTCCTTCACAGTAAGTGGGGAATAAGTTTGATTATCATTAGATACTTCTACCCGAATCTGTCGAGGCAAGCAAGCTCTCATTCCGGCATTGATTAACGAGCCAAGACTAATTTGCTTGAAGTCGGTTGCCCGTCCAAGGTCTATCGTAAAAGTAAAATCTTCGTCGTAGACTTCCAAATACTCTCCATCGGTAAAACGGTCGCTACCCAACAAACCATTGGTAAGCACCTCTCCGTTCGAATAATTGGAAATGACACGAGCACCGGTCGCTTTATTGTATATCGGACAAAGCGGGAGCACCTCTCCCACTCGTTTATTACCAACAAAAGTAGCAGCTTGAAAGAAATCATTTTCCTTAAGTTGTACTTCCTTAGTATAAAGGCTCGAACTTGCATTGGGATAATTGCCGGAAGTAGTATAGCGAATCTCCACATCGGGACGAATGCAAGAAACAGAAGCATAAAGCTTGCCGTCACGCACGTTTACTTGGTGAGCGAGATTATACATAGAAGTGGCATATGTGATACCTTTAGCTTGATAGATGCCGGTTAAATGGTCGAGGCGTTGAAGAAAGTTCGTCCAATTCTTGGGTTGAGTGCTCCATGCGTTGTCTGCCAAAGCTGCCAAACGCGGGAATACCATATATTGCAAATTCTCCCACGAATAAATAAATTCCGTCCACATACTAGCTTGAATACCTAATACAAGAGGCGAAAGTTCGGGAGTGATGTCGCTATCTTCTAACTTATATTGGTACACATCTTCGAGGGTGTTGTTTCCAAAGTAAGTATAAGGTTCGAACCATTGCGGACCTTGATAGCGGATAAAATAGCATATTTTAGCAGGGGTGAGCACTATATGATGTCCTTGTTTTGCTGCTTTAGTAGCACTATTGCCTAAACCTCTCCATCCATAGATAATAGAGTTATCGGGTAGTTCGCTATCGACTAGTTCGTCCCATCCCATGAGTTGTTTTCCTTTCGACTTTAGGTAGTTGTTTATCCTACGAATGAAGTAGCTTTGCAGTTCTTCTTCATTGGGAATGTTGTTGTCGCGCATCCGTTTTTGGCAATCGGGGCAAGCACGCCAATATTTTTTATTAGCCTCATCGCCACCAATATGGATATAGCGAGAGGGAAAGAGAGTAATCACTTCATCAATTACATTTTGAAGGAAACCAAAGACAGTATCTTTACCGGCACAATATACAGCAGAAGCGTTTGCTCCATTACCTCCGGGCAAAGCAAAGATGTGATGGTCTATCGTTGAACAAGCAAGTTCGGGATAAGTAGACAAAGCTGCATTAGAATGCGCAGGCATTTCTATTTCGGGAATTACCTCTATACAGTGTGCGGCGGCATAGGCTACCACTTCTTTTACTTCTTCTTGAGTATAGAATCCATTGTCGGTTGCCGGTTGTCCTTGTTCAGGCACAGGGCGCATATGAAAGAGTTGTTGACTTCCTACTCGCGAAGCTCCAACGCTTGTCAGACGAGGATAACGTTTAATTTCTATTCTCCAACCTTGGTCGTCGGTTAGGTGCCAATGAAACTTATTCAGTTTATGAAGTGCCATGTAGTCAAGTACTTTCAGTACTTTGTCTTTAGGCAAAAAGTAACGAGACACATCTAGCATGAAACCACGATAAGCGAAGCGGGGAGCATCGGTTATCTTCACGGCAGGCACACCCCATTGTTGGGTATTACCGGCTTTCTCGGTATAAATATCAGTAGGCAACAATTGCAAAAGCGACTGAGTAGCATAGAAATATCCCGAAGCTGTGGAAGCCTCAATGGTAATTAGGTGGGGAGTTATCTCTAATTTATATCCTTCACCCGCCAAAGCTGTGTTGGACTTGTAGCATACGGCATTCTTTTTAGGCTGTTTGTTTACTGTCTTCAAACTTATCAAAGCCGAGTTTCGTAGTAAGCGAGAAAGTTCTGCTGTGGCTAATCGTGAAGTGGTGTCGTTGGCATAAATCACCGTTTTCGCATCGAATATAAACTCTCCGGTCAAGATGTCAGTATGTTGTGGAGTAGGCACAATCAGTTCTTGTGCTACGCCACTGCCCACTATCAACGTAAACAGGAGGGAAAGGATATATTTCATAATCTGTACTTATTAGATGTTAGATATTAGATAAAAAAAACGAGAATAATCATGTAAATCAATCAACTATGACTATTCTCGTTTTATGATCTTTTGTTTACTATTTCAAAGAAGCATCGTTGTTATTGGCAGCCGGTTGAACGGTGTAGTTGCTCCAGCCCGGATTTTGATAGAGAGGCGAAGAGTTCACGTCTCCACCGGTAGCTGTCAATTTGAATTCACTTACCGGAATCGGTTCCAGATAGTGGGCTATTTGGAAGTTATAGCCTCTATAAGCTGAACCGGAAGATACAATACCAAAAGGTTGAAGATATTTACCTAAACTTTTCGATGAAACGTTTTCACCCTCTTTGATATCTAGTACGTCGTATTCCTTATACATACTATCCCAGAGATTAAATCCTTTTACGATATAATGCTGCATATTGTCTAGCGAACGCCAACGTTTTAAGTCTGCCAAACGCATACCTTCAGCTATAAATTCGCAACGTCTCTCTCTTCGGATGTTATACAGTGTTTTATCCACCAATTCTTTTCTTGAATATTTACCCAAATCGAATTCTTTATCTAGATCCGTATTATTGATTGTGATGTTATAATCCGATTCCACCCCTGCTCTAGTGCGCAATGCTCTCCAATACTTATCGCAATTGCCACCTAAGCTATGGTTTCTTTCATAATAAGCTTCCAAATAGATAAGGTAAGCTTCGGCAGCTCTAAAGATAGGTGTAGCAGAAGTACCTCCTCCGGTCAAGTCTTGTCCTTCTTCATAACTTACGTATTTGATAATTTCGTAGCCGGTTGAGCTTCCTTCGTTTCCGGTAGTCAAAATTGGAGGTTTACGCATCATTATTGTATCCCTCATTTCGCCGGTTGGTGTCTTATATTGAGTAGGAATAAGTCCACTTAATCTCGTACTCATTTGCAAACGTAAATCTCTATTGGCTAATTCATTAACGACTTCCTTATCTCCCTTATATGGGTATGTATCTCTCGGTGTAGATTTATAGATAGGTTTACCGCTGCGCAACAAGAAGCTCTTAACCAAGTCGTGTGTATAACCTGTTCCACCCGGATTTTTACCCAATATATTCGTTACATTATGTCCATTAATACCTTTCTTATAGAATCGAGCTAAAATAACCTCTTGTCCACTAAACGAACCGGCTGTATTATTAAATACTGCTTGATAATTGGCATCTAGTGTTCTAGCACTCGCTACTAAATCGGCACTGACAATTGCTTGATCAAAAAAGAAATTGTACTCCGCTTCGATACTTCCTGCAGGATAAGTATAAGGTCCGTTTTTCTTTACATTAGGACTATTAGCATAATCGGGAACAAAGGGGGTACCTCTATGATATTTCAGCCAAGTAGCCTCGAACAAGGCTACTCTAGCCCTCATCAGTAAAGCAGCATCTTTACTTAATCGTCCCGCAACGGGAGCTTTTGGTTTCATCAGCTCACTTGCTCTTTGCAAATCATCCAAGATAAAGCGGGCAACTTCGTTGCTTGGCTTACGGGTACTCTCCTGTACTAATTGTTCGAAATTTTCTGTTGGAGTTTTGGTTAAGATAGGTGCGTCGCCTATGTTTTGCAAAAGTCTAAAATGCTCATAAGCACGAAAGAAATACAATTCACCTAAATAATGATTTATCATATCTTCCGATCCTGTAATAGCGTGTTGAGCCAAGCGTTTATTAATTTCGGTCAACGAATAGTTGATGCCACGTAGTTTTTTAAAATTCCATACGCAGTTGCCATCGGTCACAGTAAGTTGACGCTTATCGCCCTCATAAAATAAATTACTAGGGGTATTGGACGCTTGATTGTCACTATTCTCATCATCTTTGAAAAGTCCACCCGACCACTGTCCAAATTTCGGGAAAACTTCGTAGTAGTTATTGGCTGCATACTCCAAATCTGCTACATCTTTGAAAAAAGCTACTTCCGAACCAAAATCGAGTGGTTCACGTTGTAGAAAGTCTTCGCACGATGCCAAAGAAAACGAGAGTGCGAGGATACATATTATTTTTTTCATCTTATCACTTATTTATAGGTACTTAGAATGTTACGTTCAATCCAACAGAGAAGGTGCGATACATCGGATAAGTTTTACCCGGTCCGTATTCGCTGATACCCGATCCGATTGCTTCAGGATCAAAAATCTTCAAGTCGGTAAAGGTGAACAAGTTTTCGCCCGATACATACAAACGTGCCTTCTTGATAACCTTAGCTAACTTAATGTTTTCGGGTAAGGTAAATCCTATTTGAAGATTCTTTAGACGCAAGTACGAAGCATCTTGCAAATAATGATCGCAAACTTGCTTGTTGTTGTTGTCGTAACGGGGGCGTGCATAGTAAGCATCTGTATTTTCGCCTAATGGGTCGCCTGCATAGCGGAAATAATCCATGTGTTCAGCAAATACCGAACGCCACCATTCACCCGAATTGCCAAAGAAAGTAGCACTGTTGTTAAAGAACACGTCTCTTTTACCAATTCCTTGGAAGAAAGCACTCACATCCACAAATTTATATTTGGCATATAGGCGGAAGCTGTAAGCAAAGCGAGGTGTACCATTACCAATCACCGAAAGGTCTCCCTTATCGTATAGGGTATTTCCTCCATTATTTACTTTGCCATTTCCGTCGCGGTCTTTGTACATGAGGTCTCCTCCACCCCATTTTTTACCTAGCGCATCTTGATTGTTATTTTTGTTCCACTCAAGCATTTCCAAATCGTTCTTAGCGATACCTTCTACTTGGTATCCCCAAATATCTCCTAATTTTTTGCCTGCATAATATTTATCCAAAGCTCCATCGGGGCTATCGTATTTGGTAATCACACTTTCGTAGTCGCTCAAAGAGAAGTTTACTTCGTAGTTGAAATCTCTACCAATGCGATCTCTCCAAAGAGCTTCAAACTCCCAACCTCTGGTACGCAGTACAGCATTATTTGTTTTAGGAGCATTTGCGCCATAAACAGCAGGCAACGATTTCGAAGGACCAACCATATCTTTAGTAGAACGTTGATACCAGTCGAAAGAAGCATTGAAGCGGTTAGAGAACATCACAATATCCAAACCAACACCGTAGTTTTCAATCTTCTCCCAAGTTAGTTTGGTAGAATAAGGTTCGGGCGCAGGTAAAGATATTACATTGCTGCCACCTAGAATAAAGTTTCCGTTTTGAGAATACATTTTCTGATAATAAGGATAGAAACTACTTGTATTCTGATTACCTAGCACACTGTAAGAACCTCTTAACTTAAAGGTTTCGATTCCTGCATCTGCCAATGGTTTAAAGAAGTTTTCTCTTGCCATGTTCCAACCCAGCGAGAATGAAGGGAACAATCCCCATCGTTGATTCGTTGGGAAACGAGAAGCACCGTCTCTACGTAAATTGACCTCAAATAAATATCGGTCGTAGAGTACGTAGTTCAAACGTCCAAAGAATCCGATAGAAGCCCATTCACCTTTCTTTTCACTCATCATAGGATTTACACCTTGAGAGGAAGGTAAGAAAGGGGTATCGTCCAACAAGATGGCATCACTCGACACACGAGCCAGCTCCATAGAGTAATATTCTGTTTGCATACCTAACAACGCACGGAAGAAGTGAGGACCGTATGTAAACTCGTAATCGGTACGTACATTGGTATTGAAGTAGTTGTTTGCTCCGTAAGACTTTTCGTAGTAGTTAACTCCTGCTTCCGGTTGACGACGGAATTCTCCGTTATTCACATTAACCTCCGTTCTATCAAGTACTGTTGCAAGAACAGGTATTGCCTCTTTTCTGCCATCAGGCATTGTTTGGTATATTTTCTTAAACTGACGAGTCGACTTTGGATTTTCTATTCTACTGCCTAATTCCAAGTATATTTTCCAATTCTTGATTGGCTCATAAACAAAGTTTGCTTGATTGTAGAGTTGTTGTTGCTTTTGCACTTGACGACCCCCATTCACTAAACTTTCGACCAAAGATTCCGAAGTGTATTCTCCATTAGGAGTTCTTAACGATGCCAAAGGAGTGATACGTCCTATATTGTGAAAGAACAAAGCGTCCAAAGCCGAAGGCTTATCGTCCGTGGTATTCACAAAACGCATACTATAATTCAATTTCAAGTTTTTAAGTATCTTCACACCTATTTTAGCGGAAATATTGAAACGGCTAAAAGAGTCATCAGCATAACGGAAAATACCGCTTTGCTTCATGTAGTTGGTAGAGAAATAATAAGAAGCTCTTTCTCCGCCACCGCTTACGCTGGCATTGTGTTCTTGCGAATAGCTGGCGTTGCGCAAATGAATATCGTAGAAGTCGCTGTTACCCCAACTCTCCGGTCCGGGAAGCCAAATTTCTTTTCCATCTGTACCTATTTTTGAACCCGTAGCGTAAGGTAACTCTCCTCGCTGAAAAGCAAGAATCTTGTTGAGTTGACCGGTTCCAAAGGTTGGGTTCTCTCCCATATTGAGTTTACAATCGTTTGAATACAATGCGTATTTATACGAGTCTACCGATTTGGGTACCGAAACAGGTTGAGCAACTCGGAGACTTCCGGAATAATTGATAACGGTTGTTTTATCTCCCGAGCGGGTAGTAACCAGCACTACTCCAAAAGGAGCACGCGAACCGTAAATAGAAGCCGAAGCACCATCTTTCAATACAGAGATGCTTTCCACATCATTGGGATTGACGGTAGCAAGGTCGCCTTCCACACCATCAATCAATATCAAAGGTTGTGCGCTTGAGCCTTCACCGATAGAACCCAAACCACGAATGTTCATTTCCATGCTCTTGCCGGGTGCACCTCCGTTGTCGTTAGTAATATTCAATCCGGCAGCAACTCCTTGCAAGCCTTCTATTGCGCTGGTGATAGGACGAGATTGCAGTTTTTTTGCATCCACTGATGCTACGGAACCGGTATTGTTTGCTTTGCGTTGAGTAGCAAAACCAACGACCACCACTTCGTCTACTATCTGTGAGTTGTCGTCCAACTTGATTTTAAAATTTCTTTCTTTGCCCACTACTACGGTTTTGGATTTGTAACCGATGAAGGAAACAACCAAACTGCTCTTTTCGTTAGGCACTTGCAGTGAGAAGTTGCCGTCCATGTCGGTGATAGCACCGTTGGAAGAGCCTTTCACCATGATATTTGCTCCGGGCAAGCCTCCGTTAAATTCATCTAACACGGTACCCTTAATCATGATAGATTGGGCGAAGAGTGTGCCAACCGTCCATGTTAAAAATAACACTAACGATATGAATATTCTTTTCATATTATAATTAAATTTCAGATTAATATACTGATTCTAAAGTTCTGTTAGTTATATAAGACAGTCAGGTTTTTATTCATTTTCGGGTTTTACCGGTGTTTTTTTTCCGTAACGAATAATATTGAATTGATATAGCACCACACTATCAGTCAAATAAACTTGTTGAGTTCTACTAGTCGAAATATATCTTCCCGTCAATCCTTCTAGTGCACTATCTATAAGATACGAGTCGCCATTTCCATACATATTCGTTGCAAAAAGCCAATCGTCCAGTGGATCTTTCGGATCAGTTTTTTCTACTTTCGAAGCTTTCCATTTAGCATTCGACCTTATTAATATTTTCACTTCTGTACCCTTATCGCTGTAAGCTAATCGAACGGTATCAAAACAGACAAAACGAGCTTTCTTACTCATATCGTTATAAAAAACTTCTCTCTTTTTGGTCTCATATTCAACTTTTATCAATACACCATTGTCATCTTTTATACTGTCACGACTTAGCGTGTCATTTACTATATAAGAACGCAACCAAAAAGTATCTTTTTCTTCCGCTATTTTCAGCTTATATTCTTTAATTTTTTCATTGCCAAGACTATCGTATTCACAAAGTGATTCAATAGACATTTGTGGTTTCACGCCAAAATTACCGAAATCACCCGTAATTTCATCTTTGCAACTCGTCAAGAGAGGCAAAGTCAAGAAAAGGGAGTAAATAATAATGTTTTTTTTCATATAGTTACAGAAGTAAGTAGTTATAGTTCTGAAAAATCGTTTGGTTTGAATGCAAGACGCAAAGTCATTAGCTAACAACCTTGCGTCTTTTCATCTAGTTATCCAAATTAATAAACCACCAATTTAAGGGTTTCTTTACCTATCTTAGCCAAATAATATCCTTTTTGAAGAGATAAAGTAGCGGTATTGCTTTTAGCTACAAAGCTATCCACCGGTTGTCCACCCACGGAGTAGATAGCCACCGCATCACCTTCTACCAAATTATCTAAAGTCACTTGATTGCCCGATACTGAATAGAAAGGCTTATTAGCATTTTCGATAGCATCAATGCCAGAAGCACCTCCTGCATAGTTAACAACGCTAGATTTTTGTTCCAAAGTTTTATTGAGATTTTGAGTTGTAAAACCTGCTTGATCAGTACCCACAGATTCCAAGTTTGCATAGAAATCAGCTCCACCTAAACGATAACCGTTAGTCATTTTAATAGATCTAATCACTAATGCTTTCTCGTTAATATTATATTTATCATTAGTACTAGGCGACAGATATAAAATATATGGTCTAGCTCCGTCTTGATTTATATAAGCCTCAGTAGTTACTCTGTACCAACGTTCTTCCACAGGCTTTCCAGTGGAAATTCCTGTTTCTGGGTTTTTCTTATATTCCGAAAGAGAATAAGTTCCATACTTTTCAATAGTACCTGTAGAACCATTTCCTAAAGCAATTGTCACCTCCACAGTAGGATGTTGATTTTCCGGATTTTTGTTATTTGCATCAACATTATTATCTACGATTTTGAATTCAACAACTGTTCTAATAATTGCATTTGCACGGCATGTATTTACTTCGATGCCTTGAGCATCCCAATTAGCAGAGCTACCGGGAAAATCTCTTTCCCATAACTGACGTGCGGTTGTTGACTTAGCAGGATCAGGATAGAAAGCAAGCGTAAAACCGGCTACAGTCAAATCTTCAGTTGCAGCAATAGTTGCTTTATCGTAAGTAGATTTGCTACCTTTGAAGCATAAAGCCTTACCAGCTTCGCCACCTAAATCTATTATCGAAAGTCCACTCTTAATTTTATTAATTTCTTCCGGTTTTGCTACTGTATAAGCACCTTGAAAGACTTGAAAGACACCGCCATGATTCAAAGCTGCTACAGTTTGAGCATAACTGAGTTTTGTTTTCCCAACAGCATCAATAGAATTTATCTGTCCGGCTTCGGTACTAAGTGCGCCAACAGGCCAATTCTGAAACTTAAAGCGGTCGGGAGTAATGTCATTTTGGGCAGAAGCAGTAAGTGCCAAAGCCACTAAAGAGGAAAAGAGAATAGTTTTTTTCATAATAATAAATGTTTTAGTTAGACAAAAGTAAATAATTGAATATTGCTTGAGAATCGATATTCCATCGGCATCATTCACCTTGCAAATATGAGAATCTATTTCGAAAGTGGTGTTCGGAAACGTCTCTATTATTTCCAAAATCGTCTACATTTAAACAAACAAGCCCGAGGGTATGTTAAATACACGATTACGAACATAGGCTAGACAAAAAAAGAACGTCCTCTAACCACGTAAAGAGGACGCTCTTTTTATACTAAGATAGAGAGTTCGACTAGCGAACTGCTACCTTTTGTTTGTTTACAATATAAATACCTTGAGGTAATTGGAACTCGTTAGCACCTTCGGCTACGTTCAACTCACGAGTGATGCCATCGATAGAGCTTACTTTCACTGTTTGCGCTTTAGCTGATTCAATAACCAATTTACCATCGGCTGCATAGATGTTCAATGCTGATGCCTTGTCGTTTGCCGAAGCATCTATACCGGTAGCACCTTGAGCTATTTTGTATTCAGCAGGAGTAGTTGTAGCACCTGTCTTATTTACTACATAAGCATGGAAAGGAGCTACAGCACCGCCATTCTGTACGAATTTAGCACCTGTAGCATCTAAAGCATATACTGCATTTGACGTTGCCACATCAAGATAAGCACAAGCCATATCGAAATTTGCGGAAGACGCATTCGTTAAGTTTGTGGTAGCTTGTACTTCTGCACCTGCTGCACTTGCGAAAGTAACAGCTCCGCTCGCAGCACTCATCCGAAAGATATAAGGAGTGTTTGCTAAGAAGCTACTAGCTGTTGCAAAGTCCTTAGCGGGTGTTGCTGTCGAAAGATTATATTCACTAGCACCAAGTGCTGTAGTGCCTTTCGTAATACCGGTTGTTAAGTCTACGCTATAAGGTAAACAAATAGATTCCCAACCTAACTTTGCATCTGACGATGCAGTGATATTACGAGTGTATTCAATTCCTGCTGTTGCAGTGAATTTTTCAGGGCATATAAATTCTTTAGCAGGGTCTAATGTGATTTTTGTTGCACATGCGTAAGTATTGCGACCACCGGTAATGAGTATCATTTTTCCTTTTGTACCACCTCCTAGAGCCTCGGAATGATAAAGCAAACAATCGGGATTGTAAACTACAGTTGCATTTGCATCACCGAATGGATCTGCTCCAACTTTTTCAGGGAGTACTACATAAAGTAAATTTTTACTACCCGAGAATGTTCGATACATTCCAAGATAAGCGAATCCGCTAAAGTCCACACCTTTTAATTTAAAACAATTTCTAAAGCAATTACTAGCGAGAATCTGTGTTGTAACAGCTACACTATTACTAGCAGGCATCTTAATAGTTTCGAGTGCTTCGCAACTATTAAAAGTTCCTTGTAAGTTAGTGATGTTTGTGAACATACTAATATCTGCCTCTTTCAAAACCTTACAGTTTTGGAACAGACCATTATTCTTGCCATCTCCTATTGATACCGGCACAGCAATGGTAGTTGTTGGCATCGTGATAGTCTCCAACTTTTGGCAATTCTGGAAAACAATAAATTCTACTGCTGTTGCAGATGCAACAAGCGTAAACCCACTCATATCTACTGTCTGTAGCTTTTGATTAGCAGTTGTTAAATCTGGAGTGGCTTGTGCTGTCTTGATAGCAGCTCTTAGCGTATTAAGATTAGCCTCAGTCCATTCACCGGTTAAGGTTAGGCTAGTTTCGTTTTTTAGACTTCCTGCGGCATAAGAATCAACAGTGGCAGGAGTTACTGTTGTTTGGGCAGAGGCGGTCAACGCCAATACCACAAAAGAGAAAAGAAGAATTAGTTTTTTCATAATAAATAATTTGTTAGTTGTACATTAAGTGAATATATAAAATAATATCGTGTGACACCAAAAAAATCATTATTGCTTTACAAAGGTGAATATATATTATGAATCAAATGTTCGGAAACGTCTCTATTATTTCCAAAATCGTCTACATTTGAACAAATAATCCCGAGAGTGTGTTAAATACACGATTACAAACATAGACTAAACAAAAAAGAGCATCCTCTAACCACGTAAAGGGGATGCTCT
>JAVVPX010000032.1:0-23105 GCA_036655555.1 Bacteroidaceae bacterium
GACGGCGGACACCAAGGTGAGGCGAAAAAGGTCATGCTGGGATTGTAGCGCTGTGCCTTCTGTATATAGGGAATAAGGCAGTTCTTGTCGCGGGCTATCGAAAAATTCGTCATATTGAAGTCTCCATCCGTTTCATTCAAAGAGTAGAAACCGGCTGCATAGTCACTGGCGCCTATCGGAAACCTGTTGTAAGAAAAGTTGGCCTCTGCTGGAGAGAACATCTTTTTGAATATCTCCTCTCGCTCAGCATCCGGAATCAACTTCAAGGCTTCCCAACCCAATTCATTGAAACACCCTCCAAAGCCCACCATCTGCTGACGACGTTCCGAGGGGTTTATCTTGATTTTCACTTCCTCCAACGGAGCCTTTCCGTCAGTCTTCATCTTTTTCTCTATCGTCCACGGGGCATCCGCAGTGGTCGATATCCATTGCTGTTTTTGCGCTTGTGCCGTTATAGACAAGCCTATCAAACATACTGTTACTAATTTCTTCATCATAATATATCTTTCTTTATTGGTTTATAATAAGGGAGTTATACTCAGAAAGAAAAGGATTGCGAATTAGCCAATCGAAAATTGAGAGTTAGAAGTATCTTCAACGCTGCCTTATATTGCTGAATATTTTCAAAAAGAATCCTTATCACCTTCCGGAATTTCTGTTTGTTTCGATACAATCCAGTAGTAATTACTTTTTTTCTCAAAAACTTTCATAAACGTTTTGTTCCACTTATTATGATTTGATACTCAATTAATTACAAACTTTTTAATTATCCAACGCAAAGATAAATGTTTTTCTGTAAGTTGCCTTATTTAATATCTATTAATTTATGTGTTTGTAAACTGAGTCTCCAAGCAGGATATTCTAGTATATACGCTACTACTTGAGTTATGTTTTTATCTGAACATGGTTGCAGATAGTGATGTTTTGCTTTTATATTCAGATAAGAAGAAACGTGCTGTCCTTGATATATATGTTTGAAAAATCGCATCTAATGTCACCTCGATGTGGCGACAATGATAAATGTTTTTTTCTTATCTTTGCGCAATGAAGACTTTTTATATCATCTTGGGAACTCTTTCGTTAGTTTTAGGTATCATAGGCATTTTTGTGCCCTTATTGCCTACTACGCCTTTTTTATTGCTTACCGCAGCACTCTATTTTAAGGGTTCGCCTCGTCTGTATAATTGGCTACTGTATCAAAAACATTTAGGACCTTATATTCGCAATTATAGAGAGAACAAAGCTATTCCATTGAAAGTGAAAATAGTTTCTATCACTTTGGTATGGCTCACAATTGGATTTTGTGTCTTGTTTGTTGTTCCTCTGGTGTGGGTAAAGATATTACTTTTGGGAGTTGCCGTAGGAGTTACTTGGCATATACTCTCTTTTAAGTAAACAAACACTATTACCCAATTGATAGGTAATAGTGTTTGTTATATTTATGTCTATTTCTTTTTTAAAACAATAATTTCTTTGCCGTCAGCATTGCATAATGCTACTTTACCGCCTTTTATTAGGTTGAAAGACTTAACGGTGTTCAATGCGTCTAAAACGATTCTTTCCGTTGCCATGTCAGGACACATCATCATGGTGCAAGCCATTGGCCCGAAGTTTAAAGCTTTAGTATCGTTAGCGTCAGGTTTCATACTGCCATTGATTGAATTACATCCTGCATTGCCGTAAACCTGACCTTGAGCTACATCGAATCCAACAAATGGAGTTTTTTCTGATTTGCCTAGTGCTTTACCATTAACAGTTTCTATGTTCCATTCACCATTAAGCATAGCTACGTTAGCTTCCTCTGTTCGCTTTTCCATCGTTACCAATCCTTTACCATCTTCGCCATAGAGAATAGCTTTGCATCCTTTTGCTTTGTTGCAAGATACAATTTTAAAAGACTTAACATCGTTTAAAGCTATGAGTAGACTTTGTTCGGTACTCATATCGGGACAAGCCATTCGTGTGCTTGCAATGGAACCTAAATTTAAACTACCCGGTTTGGCAGCATCGGTAGAGAAACTCCCCATCATTCTATTGCAGCCACTATTCCCATAAATACGTTTGTCTTTTAAGTCAAAACCAATAGATGGATTCGTACCGTTGGTAGAAGAGATTGCTTTACCGGCTATCTCCGTAATATTCCATTCTCCGTTGAGAGAAGAGGTGGAAACAGCTTTTTTACAACATCCGCACGAAGCTAAAAGGATACACATACACGCACTTGCGAGGGATAAAAATACTTTCTTCATGTTTATAATTTCGTTAAGTTTAGATAATGTGGGCAAACTTACGCAAAATATTTTATTTCCGGCGCATTTCGTGAGTGATAGAATAACACGAAATACTTTTATTAACGAAGATTCTCGAAAGTCGATACGGTGGAGTGAGAGAAAATCTAAATTTATTATCATTATATCTGGAAGTATTGTCTTTTCAGCCAAATAAACCTATCTTTGTTTGCAATTAATATAAAAAACAGATGGAATCGAATAACATACAAATTACTGATGAAGCTTTACAAATAGCTGCAGGCAAGGGAATGGATGAATTTATCAACGTGTTTTCTGATAAATATTTAGAAGTGATAGGAGGAAACTTAAACTCCGAGACGATGGGTTTGCTTAATGGCTACCAACATTCTCTGCTTGGTTATCATTTCTTTAGGAATGAAGTGATGGACGGAGGTTTCGTACAGCTAATCCAAAATGGATATGGCGCGTATATCTTTGATAATCCTTTTGCTAAGGCGATGCGTTTGTTTGGAGCGGAGGAATTGTCGAAGCTGGTTTATAAAGCTAAGAAAATCTACGATGAAAACAAGGAAGACTTGATGAAAGAGCGCACCGATGAAGAATTTATGGCAATGTATGAGCAATATGAGGCTTTCGATGATTTAGAGGAAGCTTACTTGAATATGGAAGAGGAAACAACGGCTATAATTGCTGAGTATGTGGACAATCATATAGAACAGTTTGGGGATATTATTGGTAAAGTAGATTAAAAAAGTTTTTGTAGAGTGCAGTATTTTAAACTTTAGCTCGTTTAAACAATAAAACATACTAAAAAAGAGAGTTGATGGCGTGTGTCATGCTTTTTTTTTATACTTTTGCATTCCTAAACTAATAATTATTTATTGAACGATGAAACATCTTAAATTAGTTTTCTATTTCTCAATGTTTTTAATGGCAGTTACCTTTACTTCTTGCTTGAAAGATGAAAATTCTAAGCCAACCGGACTCGTTTTTGTAACGATAGAGAACGATTATGGTTTTAACTGTACTTTTTATGCCGATGGTGGAGGAATCTTAAAGCCGTCTGCTGCTTCTATAGCTCAATTTGCAGCCTTAAAGGATATGAAGAGAGCTTTGATACAATATTCTTATCAAGATGGATTTACACCAACAGCCGAAACAACAGAATTTCTTATTGATGTTCTTGCTTATCAAGAAATAAGATGGAGCAATGTAAAAATTCTTCCAACGGAAGACCCTCAAGATACGCTTAGAATAAATAACGATTCTATCCAAAGTTTTGTAGATAATTCATTGTTCTTCGATGATAAATATTGTTCCGCCTATGCTTATAGAGGTTATGTAAATCTAGTGACTTCATTTAAGTATGAATCTAGAATCTCTCCTTATATTTCTATGGCATATAATCCTGAAAAAGACATAGTTAAAGGTGCAACAAAGGATACTTTATTTATGAAGTTGTATTTCGATAATCGCTCTAAAGACCCCGCTAAGGTGACATCAACTGCGCCTCAAGTATTAAGTAACTTTTGTTTGCCTAGAGGACTTCAATATGAATTTAGTGGAAGAGAAGATATTGTGATTGGTATATCTGCGGATATAAAAGATTACTATGGGAAAAAGATGACTGACACTATCTATATAGATAAATATAAATTGAATTATTAAAATTGAACTATAAAGAACTTTTTAAAAGAGTATTGCTATTAATTTCTTCTCCTGCTAAAGCATGGGAGGAAATTAGTCTTGAAGAGGATAAACGAAAGGTGTTTGCATCTTTTGTTTATCCTATGATAGGTTTATGTGGGTTATCTGTGTTCTTAGGTACACTTATTGACGGGTGGGGGCAGCTCACAGTCTATCAAGTGGCGATGACTAAATGTTGTGCCGTTTTTGTAGGTTTGTTTGGAGGTTATTTTCTTGCTGCTTATGCTGTCAATAAGTTAGGTGTTGGAATGTTTGGTCTCAAAAATGATATTAAATCTGCTCAACAATTTACAGGTTATGCTTTAAATATTCTTTTCATCTCTTACATAGCATGGGGATTGGCTCCACAATTTATCATTCTTTATGGACTTTCGCAATTCTACGTAGTTTATATTATTTGGGAAGGTGCGGAAATTATTATGCGAGTGGAGGAGAAGCGACGAATGACTTATACTCTTCTTACTTTTTTATTAATAACCTTGAGCCCCATCATTGTAGGAATTGTGTTCAACAAACTGACAGTTATACTCAATTAGGATGAAGCAGGCTCCGGTAAACATAAAGAACAAACGTGCTACTTTCGATTATGAATTAGTAGACACATTTACTGCCGGCATTGTGCTTACCGGAACAGAGATAAAATCTATTCGTATGGGTAAGGCTAGCTTAGTAGATACTTTCTGTTTTTTTGCTCGACAAGAACTATGGGTGAAGAATATGCACATTGCCGAATACTTTTATGGTTCGTACAACAATCATGTAGCTCGTCGCGATCGTAAACTGTTGCTTAATAAAAAAGAACTACGTAAGTTGGAACGCTCAACTAAAGAAACCGGATTTACTATTGTACCGGTACGTATGTTTGTTAACGAAAAAGGATTGGCTAAACTTGTGATAGCAGTGGCCAAAGGTAAAAAGGAATATGATAAACGTCAAACGCTTAGAGAAAAAGACGATAAGCGTGAAATGGATAGAATGTTCAAAAAATAAAATGAAAGACTTCCCCGCTCGATTCTTTAAATGCGTAAAAACTGCTCTTCCCAAAGCCGGAAAGACAAGCTTATGGCTACTCAAAATCATTCTTCCGGTTTCTCTCTTTGTACGTTTGCTACAATACTATGGTGTGATAGCTTTTCTAGCAGAGTATTTGAACCCTGTATTTAGTATCATCGGACTTCCGGGTGAAACGGCTATTATATTTATTACTAGTATTTTTCTACCTCTTTACGCAACCATTGCAGTAATGACTTCGTTGGCTATCACTTTGCGTGAAGCCACTATATTAACCCTTATGTGCTTAGTGGCGCATAATCTTTTGGTGGAATGCGCCGTGACCAAGAAGACCGGTTCTTCGTTTGCCGGAATGTTTACGTTGCGTATAGGTATGGCATTTGTTATTGCTTTCTTCTTAAATACAGTGATGCCGCAAAGCGACGAGATGTTTGGAGTTATTTCTCAACCGGAAACATATAGCGGGTTAGCACAACTTTTTACGTCTTGGATTAGTACTTCCACGGTGCTAATTGTTACTATTGTGTCCATAGTCACAGCTCTTATGATAATACAACGCTTGTTGGATGAATACAAACTGATAGGCGTTCTTTCTCGTCCGTTAGCTCCATTAATGAAATTCTTTGGGTTACCAAAAGACTCTCCTTTTCTTTGGATAGTGGGTAATGTGGTAGGCTTAGCTTATGGGGGAGCGGTCATGATAGATATGGTGGAAGAAGGGAAACTTTCTCTTGCAGATTCTAATGTAGTGAACTATCACTTGGCTATTTCGCATTCTCTGCTCGAAGATACAATTCTCTTTGCCGCACTTGGCATTAATCTTTGGTGGATTATGGGTACAAGGCTCCTCTTTGCTTTTATTGTAGTGTGGAGCTATCGCTTAATTCATCATTTTAGCAAACGAAAACAGATAACTATAACCGTTTAAACAGCATTTAAATAGGATGAAACCAACTATTCAACAATTAGTTTCTGAGCGCATCCTTATTCTTGATGGCGCAATGGGAACAATGATTCAGCAGTATAACCTGAGAGAAGAAGACTTTCGTGGTGAACGTTTTGCTCATTTGCCCGGACAGATGAAAGGTAATAATGATTTGTTATGTCTTACTCGTCCGGATGTGATTCAAGATATTCATCGAAAATATTTGGAGGCAGGGGCGGATATTATAGAAACTAATACTTTTAGTTCTACTACCGTTTCAATGGCAGACTATCATGTAGAGCATTTGGTGAAAGAGATGAATCTGGCAGCTGTAAAGATTGCTCGCGATATAGCTGACGAATACACAGCAAAAAATCCTAATAAACCTCGCTTTGTAGCCGGTTCGGTAGGACCTACAAACAAAACTTGTTCCATGTCGCCGGATGTGAATAATCCGGCATTTCGTGCTTTGAGTTACGATGAACTGTCTATTGCTTATCAACAACAGATGGAAGCAATGTTGGAGGGTGGGGTAGACGCTATATTGATAGAAACTATCTTTGATTCGTTGAATGCGAAAGCTGCTATCTATGCTGCTGAAAATGCAATGGAAGCTAAGGGTAGGGAAGTGCCTATCATGCTTTCGGTTACGGTGTCCGATACGGGAGGCCGTACGCTTTCGGGACAAACATTAGATGCTTTTTTGGCTTCGGTACAGCATGCTCCTATTTTTTCTGTGGGATTGAATTGTTCCTTTGGTGCTAAACAATTGAAACCTTTCTTGGAAGGATTGGCAGCACGTGCACCTTATTACATAAGTGCTTATCCAAATGCCGGACTACCCAATAGTTTAGGCAATTATGATCAGACTCCTCAAGATATGGCTAAGGAGGTGAAAGAGTATATTCATGAAGGATTAATCAATATTATTGGTGGTTGTTGCGGTACAACAGATGCTTATATTGCGGAATACCCGGCATTAGTAAATGGAGCTGTACCTCATCAGCCGGTTGCTAAACCAACTTGTATGTGGCTCTCGGGGCTAGAATTATTGGAAGTAAAACCGGAAATAAACTTTGTGAATGTAGGCGAACGATGCAATGTTGCTGGTTCGCGTAAGTTCCTTCGTCTCATCCAAAATAAGAAGTACGATGAGGCTTTAGCTATTGCTCGCGGACAAGTTGAAGATGGAGCATTGGTTATAGATGTGAATATGGACGATGGACTGTTGGAAGCGAAAGAAGAAATGATTACTTTCCTTAATCTTATAGCTTCGGAACCGGATATTGTGCGTGTTCCCGTGATGATAGATTCCTCTAATTGGGAAGTGATTGTAGCCGGGCTTAAATGTTTACAAGGCAAGTGTATTGTTAACTCTATTTCTTTAAAAGAGGGCGAAGAGAAGTTTTTGGCTCATGCTCGACAAGTGAAAAAGTATGGAGCAGCGGTAGTAGTGATGGCTTTCGATGAGCAGGGGCAAGCTGATACTTGTCAACGGAAGATAGAAGTTTGCAAACGAGCTTATCGGCTGTTGGTAGATAAGGTGGCATTTAATCCTCACGACATCATCTTTGACCCGAACGTGCTAGCAGTGGCTACCGGTATCGAAGAGCACAACAATTATGCGGTTGATTTCATTCAAGCAACAAGTTGGATAAAGAAAAATCTTTCCGGAGCACACATCAGTGGAGGAGTGAGTAATCTTTCTTTTTCTTTTCGTGGAAATAATTATATACGTGAGGCAATGCACGCAGTGTTCCTTTATCACGCTATTCAGCAAGGCATGGATATGGGTATTGTTAATCCATCGACTGCTGTTATTTACAGTGATATTCCCGAAGATGTTTTGATTACAATAGAGGATGTGATACTTAACCGTCGCCCCGATGCTGCGGAACGTTTGGTGGAACTTGCTGAAACGATGAAAAATTCGGTTACCGGTGATGTCCCTTTGGTAAGACATGATGCTTGGAGAGACAAAAAGGTGGAAGAACGTTTGACTTATGCTTTAATAAAAGGCATTGGTGATTTTTTGGAAGAGGATTTAGCAGAAGTTATACCTCTTTATCCTAGAGCAGTGGACGTAATCGAAGGACCATTAATGACAGGAATGAATGAGGTGGGAGAATTGTTTGGCGCAGGTAAGATGTTTTTGCCGCAAGTGGTAAAGACAGCTCGTACCATGAAGAAAGCTGTTTCTATTCTTCAGCCGCTTATAGAGGCAGAAAAGCAAGAAGGAACAACGTTTGCCGGCAAAGTATTATTAGCTACTGTTAAAGGAGATGTACACGATATAGGAAAAAATATAGTATCGGTAGTGATGGCGTGCAATAACTACGAGATTGTAGATCTTGGTGTAATGGTTACTGCCGAAACAATTGTGCAGCGAGCAATAGAAGAGAAAGTGGATATGATTGGGTTGAGTGGTTTGATTACTCCTTCTTTGGAAGAAATGACGCACGTGGCAATGAAGTTACAAGAAGCCGGATTAACTATTCCGATAATGATTGGCGGGGCTACTACTTCCAAACTTCATACGGCATTAAAGATTGCTCCTGTTTATTCGGGACCTGTGGTGTATCTCAAAGATGCTTCTCAAAATGCTTTGGTAGCATCTAAATTGCTTAATCGGGAACAGAAGAATGATTTTGTGGAACAATTAAATAAAGACTACGAGACTCTTCGTCGAACACAAAGTGAGAAGAAAGAAAATATTGTTTCCTTGGAGGAAGCGAGAAAGAATAAGTTAACATTGGAATGGTAGATAATATTTGTTTCTATTCATCGCCTATTGGTCTTTTAGAAATTCACGCTAGCGAAACACATTTAACCAAATTGTTGTTGAATAGTAAAGGTGGAGTTGCGGATGTTGTGTCTACCGGAGTGTTGACTAATTGCATGACTCAACTCGATGAGTATTTTGCAGGCAGACGAAAGCTATTTGACCTCCCTTTACAATTAGAAGGTACGGCTTTTCAACGTCAAGTGTGGACAGCATTGCAAAGCATTCCTTATGGACAAACGATTAGTTACAAGCAGTTAGCAATAAAAATAACGAATCCAAAAGCTTACAGAGCGGTAGGTACTGTTAATGGACACAACCCTTTTCCTATTCTTATACCTTGCCATCGGGTAGTGAATGCCAATGGTGGATTAGGTGGATATACCGGAGGCTTACATATTAAGCAATATTTACTTCGCCTCGAATCCGGTAAATCATAATGTCATTTTGTTGTTAATATGAATAAAATGCTTACATTTGCGCTCTATTAATCTTAAAGAGCTAACTAATGTTTGGAATAGACGATGCTTTTATTTATTTACCGTACCTACTATCAGTGGTATGCGTACTGTTCTCTGTGTGGTTTGGAGTGAAGTATTGGAACAGTGATGATAGAAAGGACACAGAGAAATGAATACTTTTATACTTGGACTAATAGTCATCGTGTATTTGCTCTCTCTAGCTTATCTCGGCTTTCTTGGTTATAAGAAAACTAGTTCGGCAAGCGATTATTTGGTAGGCGGAAGAGAAATGAATCCTATTGTTATGGCACTATCTTATGGTGCCACCTTTATTTCTGCTTCAGCTATTGTTGGTTTTGGTGGCGTGGCGGCAGCTTTTGGTATGGGTATTCAGTGGCTGTGCTTCTTAAATATGTTTGTGGGTGTAGTCATTGCTTTTCTTTTCTTTGGGTTGAGAACTCGCCGCATGGGGGTAAAGCTTAATGTAAGTACCTTTCCTCAATTGCTCGGTCGACACTTTCGTTCGCGTACTATACAAGTATTTGTTGCTGCGGTTATTTTTATAGGGATGCCACTCTATGCCGCTGTGGTAATGAAGGGCGGGGCAGTGTTTATAGAAGAAATATTTTGCATAGACTTTAATATCTCGTTGCTGATATTTACACTTGTGATTGCAGCATACGTGATAGCTGGAGGTATGAAAGGAGTAATGTACACCGATGCTTTGCAAGCGGTTATTATGTTCGGCTGTATGCTCTTTTTGTTGTTTTGGCTTTATCAAACTTTAGATATGGGCTTTACCGAAGCCAATCGTGCGCTTTCGGATATGGCGCCTTTAGTTCCCGAAAAGTTTAAAGATTTGGGGCATCAAGGATGGACTTCAATGCCCATCATGGGCTCGCCTCAGTGGTATACCTTGGTTACTTCCTTGATATTAGGAGTAGGTATTGGTTGCTTGGCGCAACCTCAACTTGTGGTAAGATTTATGACGGTTAAAAGTAGTAAACAACTCAATAGAGGAGTATTTATTGGTTGTATATTCTTAATTATCACTGTGGGTACTATCTATCATGCAGGTGCATTGAGTAATCTCTATTTCCTTCGCACCGAAGGGGCTGTTGCCACGGAAGTGGTTAAGGATATTGATAAGATTATTCCTTATTTTATCAATAAAGCTATGCCTCAGTGGTTTGCTGCCATCTTTATGTTATGTATTCTTTCTGCTAGTATGTCCACTCTTAGTTCACAATTCCACACGATGGGGTCGGCAGCCGGTTCCGATATTTACGGCACTTATAAACCCCGCTCACGTAAGAACTTGACTAAAATTATTAGATTGGGTGTGCTGTTTGCTATTGTGGTGAGTTATATTATCTGCTATATGTTGCCAAACGATATTATTGCTCGTGGCACTTCTATCTTCATGGGTATTTGCGCTTCTGCTTTTTTGCCCACTTATTTTTGTGCTCTCTATTGGAAGCGAACAACGAAACAAGCTGCTCTAGCTAGTCTTTGGGTAGGAACACTTGGCAGCTTGTTTGCTTTAGCCTTTTTGCACGAAAAAGAAGCTTCTGCGCTTGGATTGTGCAAACTTCTCTTTGGCAGGGATGTGTTGATAGAAGCCTATCCGTACTATATGATAGATCCTATTCTTTTTGCGCTTCCGCTTTCTATTATTACTATTGTGGTGGTGACGTTAGTAAGTAAACGTCACCGTACCCGCAAAAGATAATTGAAAACGATTTATAATAGGTATTGTCAGTACGACATCCCTTTAAACGTATTACTGTTTTTGATGGGTAGCAATCTTCCGCTCAACGTGATGCGATTGGAATTAAAGTTTGGCGTAATTTCTGCCGTAGCTTGATTACTTTCTTTGGACAGATGAATAACCACGCGTGCCGAAACTCCTACTCCTGATACGTTCATTGAGAACGTGATGTTACCTTTCTTGTCTTTAGCGTATTGAATATTGGATGCGTAACCATCTACTGTGACTCCTCCTAAACTGTTAGGACCGGAGTTTGCGCCGTTGAAAGCTACTTGTACCGTAGCTTTCTCATCGTTTAGCGACACGAAATTTGTAGTTGACGACACAAATGCCGAACGTCCTCTACGAAACATCACTCGGTCAGCTTCCATCACGAAAGCGTGGTCTTTCAATGCCTGTACCGCTTCTTTAAATTTCCATTCATTCTGTAGTTTCTCTTTAGCTTTGCGAACTTCCTTTTCCGCTTTGCGAGCTTCTTTAGTCGTTTCTTTAGAGAAAGACTGCGCTTGCGACATCGTAATGCTCAATAGAAACAGACACATGGTGAATACTATTTTTTTCATTTTTTCTCTTTGTATTATTGTTTGGTACTTTTCCATAATCCGGCGTATTCAGTAAGTATTCGTTGTATTGACTGACCAATCTTTACATAATCTTTTTCGTTGAGGTTGGCAAGCGATACGCGTATCGACCAAATGGGACCATTAAATCCTCCACCGTTGAGCACCACCATTGAGGTTTCTTTAGCTAAACGAAAGACTACGTCCAAGGGACTATAGTGAGTTTGAAGATATAATACGAACTCATCTCCATAAAACTTCTTAGCCCACACCAGCATATCTATTTCCGAATAATAACCTACCCGTAAAGGGTCTTCTACTAAGGTGAATCCCATATTGTCCCAAAGAGCTTTCAAACGGTCGTGGATAAGTTGCAACATCCGATGTTGGTATACACCGTCTTTATCGAGCAAATCGAAAGCGGCAAAAAGACTCATCTGCATTTGCTGAGGAAGAGATAGCCCGGCAGTGTGATTAAGTGCAACCTGACGGCTATCGGCTGCCATACGGTCGATAAACTTTATTTGTTCAGGATAGAGTGTTAAACTTCCGTAGCGTTTGTTCAGCGCTTTTTTATTGTCTTCTTGTAAATTTGCAATCATTCGGTCGTAGATGTTGTCTTCGTGTAGAGCAACAACCGCCAATCTCCATCCTGTAGCTCCAAAGTATTTTGAGAAGGAGTAGACGCACAAGGTATTTTGTGGAAGTTCCGCCATTAACGAACGGAAATGAGGAATAAAAGTAGCGTACACATCATCGGTGATAATCATCAGATTAGGATTATCGTTTTTTACAATATCTACAATTTGCGCCATTGCTTGAGGAGCGAGCGCATAACTTGGCGGATTGCTTGGATTGGTGATAAACAAAGCTTTTACTTTTTGATTTTTCAACTTGTCGATGTCTTTTGCATTGTATTGCCAAGTATGAAGTCCTTCGGGAGTCATTTCATCGGCGTGTATTTCTATCACATTGAAGTCGTAGCGGGCTAGTTCCGGAATCTCTATATAAGGAGTAAACACGGGAACCATCAGCACGATAGTGTCACCTTTGTTGAGGAGGAAGTTCTCTTGTAGAGAGTCGAATACATAACACATTCCTGCTGTGCCGCCTTCGGTGGCAAACAAATCGAATTTACCTTCCGGAGGACGATTATCGCACAATACCTTATCTAAATAAGGGCGGATAATCATTTCGGTATATTTTAATATACGTCCGGGCATTGGGTATTGGTTTCCCGCCATACTTTCTGTCCATTCGTTGATAAGCTCATCGGGCTCTGCTGCCAACTCCATGAGCATATAGTTATAAGTTTCTTCGAGTAGCGATATTCCGGGTGCTTTTTCGTTGTCGATAAGGAATTGTTCGAAACGTTGTGCGATGCCTGATTTTTGTGGCATACCGGCTACGCCTTCGGGTAAGTTCATTGTTTTGCGACTTTCGGCGATAGTAAATAGTCCTAAGGTAAAGAAGGCTTCGCGTGGGAGCGTGGTTATCCAATTAGGATTACCTCTTCCGGCATTCAACATCGTTTGCGCCATTTTCTTGATACGGTCATCGGCAAGAGATATTAATTTATTCTTCAGTTCAAAGGGGCTAATTTGCTCCATCTCTTTTCCTTGTGTTTTGGAAATGCCGGGAGTGGTGATTGTCATTAAATCATTCATGATGTTATAGCTTTATTGTTTAAATAAGTTGGTGTATAAAAATAGTTATGTCTACATAAGCAGTACGATGATTACTCCCCAAATGATAAGTAGCGTATTGCCTACTGCATATGTCACTGTATAGCCTAAAGCGGGAGTCTCGCTTTCTACAGCATCTTGTACTGCGCCTAAAGCAGCAGTAGTAGTGCGTGCTCCGGCTATGCATCCAAGCGAAATGGCAGGGTGAAACTTAAATACCCATCTAGCAAGTATTAATCCGATAATTAAAGGAATGACGGTCGCTAACGCACCTACAACGAATAAGCTAACGCCCACTTCTTTGAAACCGGCAACGAAACTAGGTCCGGCAGCAATGCCTACCACAGCGATGAACATATTCAATCCTACATTATTGAGCATCCATAGTGCCGGTTCGGGTATTTGTCCGAAAGTAGGATGTTGTGAACGAAACCACCCTAATACTAGTCCGGCTATCAGTGCGCCTCCACTGGTACTGAGGCTCAGCGGTACTCCTCCCAAGTGAATAGTGAGTGCGCCGAATATTCCTCCGATGAGTATTCCCAATCCAACGAATACCATATCGGTAGAATTAGTAGGGCGGTCGATATAACCCAATGCAACAGCGGCTGTTTCCACTTCGTTTTTAGTGCCTACCAATTCTAATATATCGCCTGAGTCTATAATTGTTTTTGCAAAAATGGGAATGTCAATACCTGTTCTTTTAATGCGACGTACGCTCACTCCGTGCATGAACTGTTGATTACGAATGTTACTTAATGGCTTGCCGGTAAATGTCTTTTTGGTAATCATAACCGGTAACACTTCGGCAGGGAAACTTAGTATTTCCGGATCGAATACTTCGCTACCTATCCAATGTTCTTCTTCGATAACAAATTCTCGTCTTCCGCTAAGCACTATTTCATCTCCATTCTCCAACAGTAGAGAAGCCTTTATGTCTTGAATGATGTTCTTATCTGACTTTCTTACTCGTTCCACAAATAATCGTTTCCCATTCTGTATAAAATAACTTTCCAACATCTCCACTGTCTTTCCTATGCCGAACCATTCGTTCTCTATTTTGTATGCTCTAAAGACAACAGGACGTTCTGCATTAATAAATCCCGGTTGGTCGAACTCTGTTTCTCCCATTTGTGACTCCAATTCATTGCACGCCTTCTTTACCTTTTCTAATCCTCCAAGCATTTTAGGTCCAATAGAAGCTAATACCCATGCTGAACCTGCGGTGCCAAATACGTAAGTAACCGCATAAGCTACCGGAATGACGTTCACGAAGTTTTGTTTTTCGGCAGCCGATATATTCATGTTATTAATGGTGTCGCTTGCCACACCTATCACGGCAGATATCGTTTGAGAGCCGGCAAGTAAACCGGCTGCTTCACCCATATTATACCCCATTAGTTTAGCTAATGCCCAAGGTACTAATAAGCAAAACACGCACATTACCGCGGCAAAAGCCACTTGAGGCAGTCCGTCCTTCTTTAGTCCACGAAAGAACTGCGGACCAACTTTGTAGCCGATAGCGAATAAAAAAAGTAAGAAGAAGACCGATTTGACCGGACCTCCTACTTCTATATTTAGTTGTCCGATAATCACTCCTACCAAGAGCACACTGGTCACAGTGCCCAAACTAAATTGTTTTATTTTAAACTTACCTACCCAAAAACCAATTCCTACAGTGAGAAAAATAGCTAATTCGGGATGCTCTCTCAGCAGGGTAACAATCCATTCCATAATTATTTGTTTAAGTTGATATATCAATAACAGATAAAAAGTAAAAGAGTTTAGAATAGCTTGACTTTTAGCGATGTGTTCTCTTTTGTAATGAGTTGTATTATCAAAAGAAAGTACTAACTTTGCGGCATTAAAAAAAGAAGCCGTTATGAACTTTATTAAAAGAATACTTCCGGATGTAATTGTAGTTATCCTCTTTGCTCTTATCTCGTATCTCTATTTCTTTCCTGCGGTGACGGAAGGGCGGATACTTTCGCAGCACGATTCTGTTGCCGGTATTGGATTGGGTGAAGAAGCTAAAGAATATCATGAACGCACAGGCGAGAGAACTCGTTGGACAAATGCGGTCTTTGGTGGAATGCCTACTTATCAGATGTCGCCAAGTTACGATTCAACAAATATGCTGAAAGTATTTGAAAATGCGTATCACCTCTATTTGCCTACTTATGTATGGTACGTGTTTGTGATGCTATTAGGTTTTTATATCTTGTTGCGTGCTTTCAATTTCTCTATTTGGTTGGCAGCATTGGGCGCAATCATTTGGGCTTTCTCATCCTACTTCTTTATTCTTATATCGGCAGGGCATATTTGGAAGTTCGTAACCTTAGCTTACATTCCGCCTACGATAGCCGGCATGGTGTTGGTCTATAAAGGTAGGTACTTGTTAGGTGCGCTAGTCACGGCCTTATTTGTAGCCTTGCAAATAGTTTCCAATCACGTGCAGATGAGTTATTATTTCTTGTTTGTAATGTTCTTTATGGCAATTGCTTATGGCGTGTCTGCCTATCAAAAGAAAGAATTGCCTCGTTTCTTTAAAGCAACGGGAGTATTGATTATTGCCGCTATGCTAGGTGTTTGCATCAATTTGTCTAATTTGTATCATACCTATGAGTATAGTAAAGAGACGATGCGTGGCAAGAGTGAATTAGTAAAGCCGGATAGTGGTAATCAAACAAAAAGCGGATTGGAGCGCAATTATATTACGCAATGGAGTTATGGTATTGGTGAAACATTCTCTTTGTTAGTTCCTAACGTAAAGGGAGGAGCTTCCGTACCATTGGCTGCAAACGAAAAAGCGATGGAGAAAGCTAATCCCGAATATACTAGTTTATATGGACAGCTAGGTCAATACTGGGGAGAACAACCGGGTACTTCCGGTCCTGTGTATGTAGGTGCTTTTGTTATGTTCTTATTTGTATTGGGACTTTTTATTGTGAAAGGACCTATGAAATGGGCACTTTTAGCAGCCACGGTGCTATCTATTCTTTTGTCGTGGGGTAAGAATTTGATGGGATTTACAGACTTTTTCCTCGATTACATTCCGATGTACGATAAGTTCCGAGCTGTTTCTTCTATCTTAGTAATAGCCGAATTTACGATTCCTTTGTTAGCGATGTTGGCTTTGAAAGAAGTGGTTACTCGTCCGCAGATTCTAAAAGAAAAGGCTAAAGATTTTTATATAAGCTTTGGGTTGACCGGTGGAGTTGCTTTACTGTTTGCTTTAGCTCCTCGTCTTTTCTTCCCCGGCTATATTTCTGCTTCGGAAATGCAAGCCTTGCAAGGAGCTATCCCATCGGAACAATTAACTCCTATTATCGCTAATTTGGAAGAGATGCGTGTGCATCTATTCACATCCGATGCGTGGAGAAGTTTCTTTATTATCCTTTTAGGAGCAGCTTGTTTATGGCTATATGGAATGGGCAAGCTAAAGACTAAACTCATGGTTGCCGGACTAACGCTACTTTGTTTGGTCGATTTATGGAGCGTGAACAAACGTTACTTATATGATGAGCAGTTCGTAGAGAAAGCTCAACAGATTCAAAGCTTCGAGAAGACAGAAACAGACAAAAGAATATTGGAAGATAAGTCTTTGGATTATAGAGTGCTAAACTTTGCTTCCAATACTTTCAATGAGAATAATACTTCTTATTATCATAAGAGTGTGGGAGGTTATCATGCGGCTAAGTTGCGTCGTTATCAAGAAATGATAGATCAACATATTTCTCCCGAAATGACGGAGCTATATAAGGCTGTTTCTGCTGCGGGAGGCGATATGCAAAAAATAGACTCAACAAGTTTCCCGGTATTGAATATGCTCAATACTCGTTATTTTATATTCCCTTTGCAAGAGGGAAAGACGATGCCGATGCTCAATGCGTATGCTTTGGGAAATGCTTGGTTTGTGAAAGAAGTTCGATATGTAAACAATGCTAACGAAGAGATAGATGCGCTTCATGCTATTCAACCGGCAATAGTAGCAATAGTAGACAAGAAGTTTAGCGAACAGATAAAGAAAGAATCGGCTAATCCCGACACGTTGAACTCAATTGTATTAACCTCCTATGAACCTAATGCGCTGAAGTACGAAACTAATTCGGAAAGGGGAGGAGTAGTGGTCTTTTCCGAAATTTATTATCCCGGTTGGCAAGCTTATATAGATGGAGTTGAGGCTCCTCACGGAAGAGCTGATTATATATTGCGTGCAATGGAAGTTCCGGCAGGTAAACACTTAATAGAATTTAAGTTCGATCCTAAATCTCTTCACTTCACCGAAACGATTGCTTTTGTTGCGTTGGCTCTGTTGTGCATCGTACTTTTTGTTTTTATCTTTATGCAAGTGAAGAAAAGTCGTAAAGAATAGAGGAACACGTCTAAACCTATTGTAACTCTCTAAAAGAACAAACGGAAGTCTCTGAAAAACTTCCGTATGTTTCAAAAAGTCTTCAGCGTGTCCCCAATAATTACTTCGGTTAGTCTTTTATTTTTATTTGGCAGTGCGATAAGCTTTCGATAATAGCTAGCGATTCTACCTTTATACCTTGTTGCTCCAAAAGCTTACGTCCATTCTGAAACTCTTTCTCGATGATAAAACCCATGCCTACTAGATTTGCGCCTGCTTGCTTAACGAGATCCATAATTCCCATAGCTGCGTTTCCGTAAGCAAGAAAATCATCGATGAAGAGAATGTTATCTTTGGACGTTAAGTAATCCGAACTAATGACTACGTCGTAAGCACGGTCTTTAGTAAAAGAATGAACTACGGTGGAGAGCGCATTTTTCATGGTGCTGGGATATCTCTTTTTAGCGAACACTACAGGTAGATTTAACAAATAGCCCGTCATGATGGCAGGAGCGATGCCGCTAGCTTCGATAGTCATTATTTTGTTGACGTTGGTGGAAGCAAAACGACGTACAAACTCAACTCCTACGGCTTTCATAAGTGTAGGGTCCATCTGATGATTGATAAAACTATCCACTTTCAATATACCACCTTCATAGTATTGTCCGTCTTGAAGGATTCTGTCTTTCAGTAGTTGCATCTCTTTTTGGCTTTACTTGTTGTTCCTTAAGTCTTTCACTCTCACGGCTTTTCCCTCACTTTGTGGAAGGCTTCCTTTTTTTACCAATTTTACTTTGGGAGTAACTAAAATTTCATCTTTAAGTTGTCGGGTGATGTCTTTACGAATACTTTCTAACTCAATGTAGTTGTCCGTAGATAAATCGTTTATTTCGGCTTCTACTATCATCTCGTCTTGATTGTCGCGTGTTTCTAAGGTGATGAGATAATTGCTACCCAATTCCGGGAAGCGCACTAATATCTTTTCTATCTGCATCGGGAATATGTTGACACCTTTGATAATAAACATATCATCGCTTCGTCCCTTGATACGGTCGATGCGTATATGCGTACGTCCGCAAGGACATTTTCCCGGAAGAATACGGGTTAAGTCGCGAGTACGATAGCGAATAAGTGGCATCATTTCACGGTCGAGTGTAGTAAGAACTAATTCACCGATTTCACCGATAGGCATAGGCTCTAAGGTTTCCGGGTCTATAATTTCCACTAAATAGCAATCTTCCCAAAAGTGCATACCATCTTGTTCGAGACATTCAAAAGCTACTCCCGGTCCATTCATTTCCGTCATGCCAAAGCTGTTGTAGGCTTTCACACCGAGCATTTTTTCTATCTTTTTTCGTTGTTCGTCCGTGTGAGGTTCCGCACCGATAACCAACGTCTTTAACTTGGTATCATTGGGGTCGATACCTTCTTCTTGAAATACTTCCGCTAGGCGAATGGCATAGCTGGGTATGGCGTGAAGAGCTGTTGTACCAAAGTCGGTAATGAACTTGATTTGTCGTTTACTATTGCCTGCGGCGGCGGGTACGGTGAGTGCGCCTAAACGTTCCGCACCGTACTGAAAACCTAATCCTCCGGTAAACATTCCATAGCCGGAACTATTTTGAAATACATCCGTGTTTCTTATTCCTACCATATAAAGGCAACGGGCAACGAGGTTTGCCCATGAATCTAAATCGTGTTGTGAATGAACGATAACGGTAGGGTTACCGGTTGTTCCACTCGATGAATGGATGCGTACGGCATCTTTTTGTTCGCCTGCCACCAAACCGAAAGGATAATTAGCTCTCATATCGGCTTTGGTGGTGAAAGGTAGTTTTTTGATGTCCGCAATCGTTTGGATAGTTTCTTCTGTGATACCATGTTCGGCAAACACCTTTTTGTAATAAGGAGCGTTAGCGGCTATTTTCAAGGTTTTTCTTAACCGTTGCAGTTGCAGCTTTTCTAAATTTTCACGACTTATTGTTTCTATATCCTCTTCCCAATACATCTTGTTCATGGCTCTGATAGTTTTATTTCATCATCCCCTCGGCAATATTTTTACCTGCCTCGAGAGCTTTAAGGTTTAATGTAACAATCTCTTCTCCTTTACGACCAAATATTTCGCGTATGCTGTCTTGTATCTTATCATAGTCGATACCCAAAAAAGGAATGGTCGCACCGAGCAATACAATGTTTGCTACGCGGGCTGAACCAACTTCTTTGGCTACCTTATCTACGTTGAGCACAATTTTGTGAGGTAGCTTGTTTATTTCTGCCATCACATTTGCTATTTCGGGATAGTTAGGAATGTTCACGAACGGGGTGTCGTTGGTCACTAACCATCCTTCTTTGTCTAAGTAGGGTAGGTAACGCAAACTTTCCATAGGTTCCAATGAAATGATAATATCGCATTTACCCGATGGAATCAAGTCCGAAGCAATCGGTTCGTCGCTGATACGTAAGTTTGACTGTACGTCTCCTCCTCGTTGGCTCATGCCGTGTACTTCTGCCTGCTTCATATATAAACCGCCTTTTAAGGCTGCTTTACCAATAATGGTGGCAATAGAAAGAATACCTTGTCCGCCTACGCCCGATAGTATGATGTCCTTTTTCATTTCTTGCTTTCTCTTTTCTTTCTTGATAATGTTTGAATACATTCTCTGCGTGGAATAATAACTGATACGCCTTGATAAGCGATTTCTTCGCGAATTACTTGCGCCATCTCTTCATAGTTTTTCTTTAGAGGAACAAATACTCGCAAGTGTTCCGGCTTAACTCCTAAACCAATACAGATAGATTCTATCTTACCCGTACCCGCAGAATCTTGTCCGCCCGTCATGGCAGTAGTTTCGTTGTCGGAAATAACAATCGTCACGTTACTATTCTCGTTGACACAATCTAATAATCCGGTCATCCCTGAATGAGTAAAAGTGGAATCACCAATAACAGCAACCGAAGGATATAGTCCACCGTCGGCAGCACCTTTTGCCATTGTTATAGACGCTCCCATATCCACACATGAATTGATGGCGTTGAACGGGGCGTTAGCTCCTAAAGTATAGCAACCAATATCGCTAAATACTTTATGGGAAGGATACTCTTCTCTAAGCACTTGTGTGAGTACGGTGTAAACATCTCTATGTCCGCAACCTTCGCAAAGAGCAGGCGGACGCATTTCCACTACGCTAGGTATGGCGAATGTCGATTTATTTTCTTTACCTACTGCTTTGGCTACGGTGTCGGGATTTAGTTCTCCATCTCTCGATAGCGTGCCGTCTAGTCGTCCTTTCACTTTCAATCCAATACCTAGATAACCTTTAAGCATACCTTCCACTACCGGTTGTCCATCTTCTAATACCAATATCTCGTCACATTCTGCTACCAGCTTTTGCAATTGTTTTTTAGGAAGGGGATATTGTCCTATCTTTAGTACCGGGTATTCGCAACCTTGCGGATAGTTTTCCATTAAATAGTTGAATCCGATGCCACAAGCTACAATTCCTAATTTTTTGTTAGCTCCGTCTATATATTTGTTGTAAGGAGATTCTTCCGACTCTTTTACAAATGAATCTTGCTTGGCTATTAATGCTTTGTAACGTCGACGAGCGATACCGGGAAGAAGTATAAATTGTTTGGGATCTTGACTAAACGATAATTCATTTTGTACTTTTGTCGCTTTAGTTTCTACGCCGGAACGGGAATGTGCTAAACGTGTTACCATTCGCATAAGGATTGGTTCTCCCATTTGTTCCGAAAACTCAAAGCCACTGTACACCATGTCGTAAGCTTCTTGTTGATTCGATGGCTCATACATTGGTATTAGTGCAAAGTCGCCATAGAAACGGCTATCTTGTTCATTTTGTGAAGAGTGCATACTAGGGTCGTCGGCTGCTACCACGATAAGTCCTCCTTTTACGCCCGTAATGGCAGAGTTAATAAAGCAATCCGCAGCTACATTCATACCTACGTGTTTCATACAAACTAAAGCTCGCTTACCTACGAACGACATTCCTAAAGCTGCCTCTGTGGCAGTCTTCTCGTTACTGCTCCAACGGCAATGGATGTTAAGCTCTTTGGTGCGAGGCGAAGATTGTATATATTCTGTAATTTCAGTGGAAGGCGTTCCCGGATAAGCATATACGCCCGACAAACCACCGTCTATGGCTGCCTGTGCGATAGCTTCATCGCCTAATAAGAGTTGTTTGCTCATATCTTTTTATTTCTAAAAATGTTAATCATGTTATTAATTGTCGACAAATATAGGCAATAATGTGTGAATAAGATAATAAATTTCTATTTTATGTTACGCTTGTTGAGTTCAATCCAATATTTTCGAGCATTAGCTTGATGCTCGGGATAGCTAGCAGCAAAGTTATGAGTGCCGGAGAAATCTTCTTTGGCGCACATATAAATATAGTTGTGTTTGGTATAGTTGAGTACGCTTTCTATTCCTTTGATGGAAGGTATGCGGATAGGACCGGGAGGTAAACCAATGTGCTTGTAAGTATTATAAGGAGAATCTACGGTGAGATGATTTTTGAGAATACGTTTTAGTCCAAACTCTTGTAATCCAAATTTGACGGTCGGGTCGGCTTGCAGCAACATTCTTTTGTTGTAGCGATTCATATATAAACCTGCCACCATGGGTTTCTCAGTGTTATTATTTGTCTCTTCTTCTACAATAGATGCCATGGTAATTACTTGTTCCGGAGTGAGTCCAATCTCTTTCGCCTTGTTTAATCTTTCTGTTGTCCAAAAAGCTTTTTGTTCTTTTTGCATTCGTTTAAAAAAGTCATCTACGCTCACGTCCCAATAAACTTCGTATGTGTTGGGGATGAAGAGACATACAATCGTTTCTTCGCTGTAGCCCATGCCGGCACAGAAAACAGAATCGAAGAGTTTGTTCGCAATTTCGGCAGAGTCCGCCATTAATTGCTTTCCTATTATATTGGCTAACTTTCCGCGTGTGCGCACGTTATTGAACGATAAGTTCACCGGTTCCTGTCGTCCTAAAGATATGCGATGAAAAACATGATACATATCGTCATTTGGGCGAATGGCATACCGTCCTGTATGGATGTTTTTGTCATAATCACTGAAACGAACAAGGCTTTTAAAGCCGCAAATGCTGAAAGGCTCAACAGCTTTTTCTACCTTATTATATACAGAATCTAAGTTGTCGTTTTGGTCAATATAAACATAGGCGTTTTCTGATAGCTTAAATGAATGGGAAAATAAGAAGTAATAGCACAAAACTGCTGTAATACAGATAATTGCAGAGATAGCAATAAGGCTTGAAATGAGTATCTTGTTTCCTTTTGTTTTCATGACAATAATGAGTTTTTAGGATATTATTAAACAGGCACAAAGGTAATAAGAAATTTTAAATTCGTCTCTCAACGATGAGATGTTTGTTCTTTACTTGTGGTAAAGTTGTTTGTCTTCAAATTAAACGTCGTTTCATTAAGTTTAGCCCCCTGCACAGAATTTGTTAAATTTATAAGAATACAAGGAGAACTGATAAAATGGGTAAATAAAAAGAAAGCTCTCGAATATATTTCGGTTCAGTCGACCAATTTGGCTGGAAACGGAAATAA
>JAVVPX010000033.1:0-23019 GCA_036655555.1 Bacteroidaceae bacterium
AGGCTGCACGTGAAGACGTAAAACAATTTTTACCCGAAAATATTATGCCACAATGGGAACAACTATTTAATCAACTATGCAACGATAAGTAATTATTCTATATCAGTTTTCTTTCTTCCAACTCTTTAGCTGCTATCTCCATCTCGTTGTACCATGCCTGCCCAAATTTACGAATTAATGGTTCTTTTAAGAACTTATATACACGTACATCCTTTTGCTGTCCAAGCAATACGGCAGCTTTACATACCTGCCAACGATGATAGTTGACCGCAGTAAATTCGTCATACTTGTCTACCCGTATTGGATAAAGATGACACGACACCGGCTTATAGAACGACACTTTACCTTCTCTAAAAGCTTTTTCGATGGCGCAATAGCAAATGCCTTTCTCATCGTAACAAGTAAAGACACAATCTTTGCCATCTACAATAGAAGTCACTATATCTCCATCCTCATCTTGATAACAAACACCTTGCTTCTCTATCACTGCTTGCGCCTGCGGTGAGAGACTGTCCCAAACCGCAGGAAGAGCTTTCTTTAATTCTTCAACTTCGTTTACTTCTAAAGGTGCGCCTGCGTCACCTTCTACGCAACATTCACCTTTACAAGCATCGAGATCGCAAAAGAATCTTTCACGAAACACATCCAGACTAATAATCGTATCGTCTATTTGAATCATTAAAGATTACTTTATCAATACATTTCCGGTCATTTCTTTCGGAGCTTCCAATCCCATGATATTTAAGATAGTAGGAGCAACATCCGCCAAGCGACCATTCGTTATTTTTGCAGCTTTATTCTCTGTTACATATACACAAGGAACAGGATTGAGCGAGTGAGCCGTATTAGGAGTTCCATCCACATTCACTGCATTATCGGCATTGCCATGATCGGCAATAATGATTGCTTCGTATCCGTTAGCCTTAGCTGCTTCAATAGTTTCCTTTACACAAGCATCTACCGCAACTACTGCTTTTTGTATAGCTTCATACACGCCGGTATGTCCCACCATATCGCCATTGGCATAGTTTACCACAATGAAATCGTACTTATTCTCGTTAATGGCTGCCACTAACTTATCTTTCACTTCGTAAGCACTCATCTCAGGTTTCAAATCGTAAGTTGCTACCTTTGGAGAAGCTACCAAAATACGTTCTTCTCCTTCGTAAGGAGTTTCACGGCCACCATTGAAGAAGAAAGTAACGTGTGCGTACTTTTCTGTTTCGGCAATATGCAGTTGATGCAATTGCTTAGAAGAAATAAACTCTCCCAATGTATTCATCACGTTGTCTTTATCAAAAAGGATATGAACACCTTTGAAAGAAGCGTCGTATGGAGTCATACAATAATACTGTAAATTCGGAACTGTATGCATTCCAAAGTCCGGCATATCTTGTTGAGTAAGCACAGTTGTTAATTCTTTGGCACGATCGTTGCGATAATTAAAGAAGATAACTACATCCCCTTCCTTAATTGTTCCGTCCACATCAGCGTTTACAATCGGCTTGATAAATTCATCCGTCACGCCTTCATCATAAGATTGTTGCATAGCCTCAACCATACAATTAGCCTTCTTACCCTCACCGTTTACTAATAAATTGTAGGCATCTTTCACACGTTCCCAACGTTTGTCGCGGTCCATTGCATAATAACGTCCAATAATAGTAGCAATCTTACCGGCAGATTTTTCGCAATGAGCGTGAAGCTGTTTAATAAATCCTATTCCACTCTTTGGGTCGGTATCGCGACCATCCATAAAACAGTGAATAAAAGTATTTTCTACCTCATAATGTTTAGCGATATCACAAAGTTTAAAGAGATGATCTAAAGAACTATGTACACCACCATCGGAAGTTAATCCCATGAAGTGAATAGATTTATCATTCTTCTTTGCATAAGTAAAAGCCGAAACTATTTCCGGATTATTCATGATACTATTGTCACGACAAGCAAGATTAATCTTTACCAAATCTTGATATACCACTCGTCCCGCACCTATATTAAGGTGACCAACTTCGGAGTTACCCATCTGTCCATCAGGCAATCCCACATTCTCTCCACTTGCTTGAAGTTGAGAATTAGGATAAGTCTTTACTAAACTATCCCAGTAAGGAGTAGGTGTATTAAAGATAACATCAGCTTTAGAATGGTTTCCTAATCCCCATCCATCAAGAATCATTAAAAGGGCTTTACTCATAATCTATTTTTTTAAGTTGTAATTTACTTCTTCTTAGAGCCTGCAAAGTTACTAAAAAGATGATTACTTCGTCCGCTTACTGACATAGATTATACTTATCAATAGATAGAAAAGCTATAATCTATGTTAAGTTACCGGTTTATTACCTACCTTTGCACCCGCAAATAAAAAAAGCTAATTACTTTATCTTATGAAATCAATTAAAGGACTCCTTTACGCAGTCATCTCTTCCTCTACTTTCGGGCTTATTCCCCTGTTTACCATCCCCGCTATTAACGAAGGTGTACCCATCAATTCGGTACTTTGTTATCGTTTCCTTTTTTCTATCTTGGTTGTAGGCAGCATCTTGTTAGTAAGAAAGACCAATTTACGCATCAGCATGAAAGAGTTTCTTACCCTTTTCTCTTTAGGTTTTTTTTATGCAATGACTGCCCTACTACTTACCGAAGCCTATTTCTACATACCTAGCGGCATGGCAACCACCATTCACTTCCTTTATCCGGTATTGGTTACACTCATTATGATCTTTTTTTTCAAAGACAAAGCTTCGCTCCCCATTATCTTTGCCACAATGATGGCCATCGGAGGCGTTTATTTGCTAAGCAGTAGCGAAGGAAGTGGTTCGTTTAGTATTACCGGATTGATACTCACATTGATAACAGTGTGTATGTATGCCTTCTATATTGTAGGAGTAAACAAATCGTGCGTCCGAAAGATGGATGGGCTAAAGATGACTTTTTGGGTTATCTTCTCTTGCGCTATCATTTTCTTGGTAAATGTATTGGTTCGTGACGGTGGCTTAGCTCCCATTCCTACCTCTTCCGCCATGAGAGATATTTTATTTTTGGCACTCGTACCCACTCTCGTATCGGACTTTACGTTAATACTTGCCGTACAGCATATAGGTTCGACCACAACAGCTGTTCTAGGCTGCATGGAACCTCTTACCGCAGTAACAATGGGTGTTTTCTTCTTAGGAGAATCCTGCAATGCGATACAACTTATCGGTATAGGAATTATTCTTTGTGCCGTGACAATAGTTATCATCGGAGGCAATCTACAAGCCTTCAAACGTAAAATAAAACTAATTCCTGAACTGTTGCTTATAAGAAGAAAATAAGTGACCAATCATTCGATTAGTGGCAACTTTGGTGACTTTTCAATCTATATATTTCTAAGGTTAACTCGTTTTGGTTAACCACTTTATATATTAAATCATACACCTCATTCAATTGTTTCTTAACCGTCTTACTTTCTATTTCATTTATCTCAGCCGTCAATACATAGAGAGGAGGAGTTAACAGAAATAAATCATCAATCTCCTTTCCTAAAGTAATATCATCTTGACCAAATCTATTTTGAAAGAAAAAGAAGCGATAACAAGGAAGCATTTGATTAGAAAGGTACAATCGATAATCTAAATAGCCCAACATATACGGAAGAGTGCTATTTCTATCCTCTTTAGGGATAACAGAAATAGCCTTTTCTGCTTCCAAATAATAAGCATCTTTTGTGCGAAAAGCAGCGTAAAGCACATTCTTACCCACATCCATCACTGCTTCTTTTGCAAAAGGAACGAAGGCAACAAAGAGTATAATAATAAAATTTCTCTTATTGATAAACTCTTTACCTATAATTCCGGCAAAGAATACCGTTATCAATGGTAAAAGTAAGGTATAATAATGCTTATATGAGAATCCTAATAGCAAAGCTAATACAGAAAACAATGTGACAGAAAAGAATAGAAAGCCATAATCAGAATAAGCTTTAGGAGCTTTAATTCTCAAAATCACAAGAAGAAAACAAGGAGTGAAAAGCCACATTATTTTATTCCACATAAACGTAGTATTCGAAAATCCGTCTACCGCATACATATAATTATAAGCGAACGCACCGTATATAAATTCATCTATTGCTGAATGATAATAAAAATACAATAGAAAAGGCAAAGAAATAAGTACCCATCCCAACAAAAAAGGGAGAAAAGAAAAGAGTAAATGACAGAAAGCCTTTTGTCGAATTAATACAATAAGAAAAACGAACAATATGCCGCATATAATACCAACATTATTTGCCCTAATTAAAAAGACAAAACCAAAGCACACTCCATAAATAAAGGAATACAATAAGGGAGGAAGTTTCTTTTCAGTTCCACCATTCAACGTTTTTATAGCTAACCATAGAGATAAAAACAAATAAGGCAAAGACCACTCTTCATTCATTGCACCTTCATCAATAGTACTTAAAAAGAAAAAGAGGAACAAGAATATCACTAAATAACTTCTTCGAGAAGTAGTAAAAAAGAGAGAAATTCTATATATCAATTCCAACACAATGGTAAGATTGAGAAGTTGAAGAAGGAATAATCCCGCTTTTCCGGTACTTATAATATCGGCTAATGCATAAATAAAAAAAAGAACAGGTCCTTTGTGGTCAAACAAATCTCTATAAGGTACCAAACCATGATTTATACCTCGACCTATAATCATAAAAATAGAATCATCTATTCCAAAATAGGGATTCAGAAAAGATGAATATACAGAAAAACAAAGTAAATACAATGCTGACAGCAAGAGGAATATTAACAGTCTGTACTTCATTTGATTAACTTTCATTATTTTGCATATTATTAAATTCACAAAACCCATTATAATCTATTTCAATAGTTTGCAAACTTACGGAAAAATATCGATTTACAAGCTCGCTCAATGAAAAAACCGCCGTTTCAATAGATGTTGATAAATTAAGAGATGTTGGAATTTACAACGATAATTTGAGAGATTTCTAAGCAATAAAAAAGTCTTCATCTATTCTTATTTGCAGAGATAGATGAAGACTTTATATATAAAACCAGAACTTCTTATTTCACAATTCCTTGTTTTGTATCGCGACAGAAGTTGATAATATTATGAATTTCATCGCTCATTGGTACTTGGTCTTCTATCTTCAACAGAGCATCGAACAGACTAAAGTTTCCTTGATAAATCAAACGATAAGCATTAGCAATATGCCTCAAAATTCGTTCTGAAATATCGTGATGATGCGTCATAACAACGGCATTAACTCCATGATATCCCGCAGGATTACCGGAAATAATAGTATAGGGAGGGACATCTTTTGAAATATGGCATCCACCTTGAACTAACGACCAACTACCAATACGACAATGTTGATAGATATTTACACTACCGCTTAGGATGGAGCAATCACTCAGCATACATTCTCCGGCAATAGTAGTACCAATACCGACTACGCAATGGTTACCAATTTGCACATCGTGACAAAGATGTACCCTGTCCATAAGGAAATTCTCATTGCCGATAGTAGTGTGTGAGCCTTTGTGCGTAGCGCGGCTAATAACTACATTCTCTCGAATATGGTTGTTGTCACCTATTATCAACTCACTTTCTTCTCCTGTGTAATGAAAGTCTTGAGGTTCAGAGCCTAATACGGCATTTTGATATACCTTGTTTCCTTTTCCCATACGGGTGCCGCTTAATATGCTAGCATAGGACATAATGAAGCAGTCGTCTCCAATCTCTACGTTTTTATCAATGTAGGCGAAAGGCTGAATCGTGACATTTTTCCCGATTTTTGCCTGTGGATCTACATAAGCTAACGAACTAATCATAATTGTATCGTATTTAAAGTTAATCTTCTCTTCCACCACCTAATGCTCGGTAGAGGGTAACAACCGCCTGCATCTCTTCAAAGGTATCGGATACCTGTGAAAGTCGTGCGCTAAGTAATGATTGCTCAGCAGACAAAACTTCTAAGTAAGAGGTTGACGCGCCTAATTTAAACAATTCTTTTGTTTCTTCCGAACTTTTTTGCGAAGATTCTACTTGCATCTTGCGCGAAATAGCTTTTTCGGCACTAGTTTGATAAAGAGACAAAGCATTACTTACTTCGCTTCCTGCATTTAATAGTGTTTGTTCAAAAGCTAATTTAGCCTCTTGTTGTTGTGCTTTAGCAATCTTCAAGCGAGCTATATTAGCACCACGGTAAAATAAAGGTTGCGTAAGCGAACCAATAGCGGAAGCCAATAGTTTACCCGGATTAATGATCATACCACCTGCACTATTAACCCATCCTGCCGAACCACTGATAGTTATTTGTGGATAGAAAGCTGCACGAGCTGAGTTTACATTGTAATAAGTACCCGCCAACGACATTTCCGCTGCTTTCACATCCGGACGATTGGATAATAACTGTAAGGGTACTCCAACGGAAAATTCTGTAGGTAATTTTTGTTCTTCGAGAGTACTACGTTTAACGCTTTGTGGAGCTTGTTTAAGTAGCATACAAAGAGCATTTTCTGTTTCTCGAATACTTTGGCGGATAGCAGGGAGAGACGTTAATACCTGAGCATAAGCGGCTTCGCTCTGCGAAACAGCGGCGCTATTGGTCATCGCCGCTTCTTTCATGGCACGCATCGTTTCTACATTGCGCTTCATGATATCAGCTGTTTGTTCTGAGATATCCATTTGACGGTCGAGCATCAGCAGCGTATAGTAAGTATTGGCAATGGCAGCGATAATCTGCGTTTGCACAGCTTGACGATAAGCTTTGGTTTGCAACAAAGCTGTTTGTGCACCTCGTTTTGCATTGAGCAATTTACCAAATAAATCAATTTCCCAACTAGCTGTTACAGGTAGTGAGTAAGTTTTTGTAGCAGCACTTTTATCAAAACTACTTAATGTACCTTGTGGTGATAGAGCCAACGAAGGAGCATAAGCCAAACGAGCTGACATTAAAGCAGCTTGCGATTCTTTTACTTTTAAAATAGCTGTTTGCAAGTCGGTATTATCGGTTAGTCCTTGTGCAATGAGTGATTGCAGTTGTGGGTCAGTAAATACTTCTCGCCAAGGAAGGTTACCGAAGTTTGCGGTATCCGATGCAAGTGTATCGCCAACAGACACCGTGTCACGATACAAACCTTTAGTTTGTATGTCTTGGGGACGGTCGTACGATTTATAGATGTGGCAGCTGCTCAAAAGAGCAGTTGCACACAACAAGGTTATTATCTGTTTTTTCATTCTTTCTGTTTATTTAGCGTATTGTTCTATCTCTGTTTTGGCATCAGTGTTGTCAATATCTTCCCAAACCATTGGTTTAATTTTCTCTTGTAAGAATTGGAAGGCAACGAATAGTGCCGGAACTACGAAGATTTGGCAAATCATACCAATTAACATACCACCTACGGCACCTGTTCCCAAGGTACTATTACCGTTGGCACCTACACCGCTGGCAAACATTAAAGGAAGCAGACCAATTACCATAGCCAAAGAGGTCATTAAAATAGGACGCAGACGAGCGGAAGCACCTAACACAGCAGCCCATGTAATGCTCATACCCATTCGTCGACGGTCGAGGGCGAACTCTACAATCAAAATGGCATTCTTGGCAAGCAATCCCATTAACATAATCAAGGCAATCTGCATATAGATGTTGTTTTGCACACCCATGAATTGAGCGAAGATGAAACTACCCGCCAAACCAAACGGTATGGAAAGGATAACTGCTAACGGCAAAATATAACTTTCGTATTGTGCACTTAACAACAGATAAACAAAGATCATACAGAGAGCGAAGATAATAGCAGTAGTACTACTACCGGTACTTTGCTCTTCGCGTGTCATTCCCGAGTATTCGTAACCATATCCGGCAGGTAGAGATTGTGCTGCTACCTCTTCAATAGCACGGATAGCATCACCGGAACTATAACCCGGAGCAGGAGTTCCATTGATGGCTATGGCGGTAAACATATTGAATCTCTTAATATTATCCGGTCCGTACACTTTCTTTAGTGTCATGAATTGGGTAATAGGAGCCATTTCGTTGCCGTTGCGTACTTTAATACTATTCAACGTTTCGGGGCTAATACGAGCACTTGGATCAGCTTGTATCATCACACGATAAAGTTTACCGAAACGGTTAAAGTTAGAAGTATACATACCACCATAATATCCCTGCAAGGTAGTAAGGATAGCACTTGGGCTTAATCCCGCCTGTTTACACTTTGCAGCATCAATATCAATCATGTATTGTGGGAAATTCGGATTGAAAGCTGTTTGTGCAGCCGATATTTCGGGACGTTCCGTCAGCTTAGCAAGGAAGCCTTGTGTTATTTCAAAGAACTTATTTAAGTCACCACCGGTTTTATCTTGTAAATTAAGTTCAAAACCATTGGTTATACTATATCCCGGAATCATAGGCGGAGCAAACAATAATACGCGAGCATCTTTAATCTGAGATTTAGCCTGCATATAGAGCTTACCAATAACACTGTTGATGTCTTCGCCTTTACCACGTTCATCAAAGTCTTTTAATTTACAGATAAAAGTACCGTAGTTGTTACCTTGTCCGGCAATAAAACTATAACCGGTAATCTGTGTACGACTAGTGATAGCCGGAGTAGCCGCCAACATCTTATCGATATTGTTCATAGTGGCTTCCGTACGTTCTTGCGAAGTAGCAGGAGGAAGATCGACAACTACGAAGACTGTACCGGTATCCTCATTAGGAACCAATCCGGTGGGAGTTATAGCCATTAAGCCTACCAATAAGGCAATACCGGCTATCACACTACCAAATGCCAACCAACGATGATGAATAAAGAGGAGTACTCCGTTTTTATACTTCTTCAATGTAGCATCGTAAGCTACGTTGAATGAGGTATGGAAGCGATTCATAAAGCTCATCTTCTTTCCGTTATCTTCTTCGCCTTCTTTTTTATGTGGTTTCAGTAATAAAGCGCAAAGAGCCGGCGTCAATGTCAAAGCATTCAAAGCAGAAAGTCCAATAGCAAATGCCATAGTTAGACCAAACTGACGATAAAATGTACCGGACGTGCCCGACATAAAACTTACCGGGATAAACACAGACATCATCACCAATGTGATAGATAAGATAGCTCCGGAAAGTTCGTTCATAGCATCAATAGATGCTTGGCGAGCCGATTTATATCCTTGGTCGAGTTTCGCATGCACACCTTCGACCACTACGATGGCATCGTCGACCACTATCGCTATGGCGAGAATCATGGCACATAGCGTCAACAGGTTAATACTAAATCCAATAAGGTAGAGGATAAAGAACGTACCTACTAATGATACCGGGATAGCAATAGTTGGAATCAAGGTAGAACGGAAATCCTGCAAGAAGATGTACACCACAAGGAACACAAGTAGGAAAGCTTCGAGCAAAGTAATCAACACTTCATGGATAGAGGCAAAAAGGAAGTCGGTACTATCCAACATAACTTCTATCTTCACTCCGGGAGGAAGTTCTTTCTCCATGTCTTTTAGCAAGTCTTTTATGTTGCCTACAATCTCGGTCGCATTCGAACCGGCTGTTTGGAATATCATGGCTGTTACACCCGGATGTCCATTAACGTTGTTGCTAAATCCGTATGTTAGACGTCCTAATTCTACGGTAGCTACGTCTTTTAATCTCAACACTTCTCCATCGGGAGTAGCGCGAATAACAATGTCGCCAAACTCTACTTCGTTTTGTAAACGACCTTTGTATCTCATCGTATATTGGAAAGATTGTTCTCCTCGTTCACCAAACTGACCCGGAGCAGCTTCGATATTTTGCTCTGCTAAGGCGGCGGTGATATCGGTAGGCATCAGTTTGTACTGTGCCATTATATCAGGTTTTAGCCAAATACGCATGGAGTAATCCGAACCCATTACCATGGCATCACCTACTCCACTTACACGTTGTACTTGCGGAATAACATTGATTTTGGCATAGTTCTCTATGAATTTCGAATCATACTTATCGTCGGAACTATAAAGCGAAAAGCCCATCAACATACTAGTTTGACGTTTGCTGGTAATAACGCCTACTTTGGTAACTTCTGCCGGAAGCAGACCTTGTGCTTTAGCTACACGATTTTGAACATTTACTGCAGCCATATCGGGGTCAGTACCTTGCTTAAAGTACACCTGAATGGTGGCATTACCTGTATTGGTGGCGGTAGAAGTCATGTACATCATGTTTTCTACACCATTGATTTGCTCCTCTAAGGGGGCGATAACACTATTTAATACGGTCTGCGCATTGGCACCCATATAGTCGGTACTTACCTGAATGGTGGGCGGAGCAATATCCGGATACTGTGTAACGGGTAAAGACGCAAGTCCTAGAATACCCAAGATGACAATGATAATAGAAATCACTGTCGAGAGTACCGGACGATTAATAAATCTATCGAGTTTCATTATTTTATTTCGTTTCTTTAGGTTGAATTTTCATTCCGTCTTTTACGCTGGTTCCTACTCCTTCGATAACAATTTTGTCACCGACTTTCAGTCCCGAAGTGACTACGAAGTTTTGTCCGTTGTTGATAGGGAATACCGATATTTCGGTTGTTTTGGTAGTAGCACTATCGGTTACTAGATATACGAACTTTTTATCTTGTACCTCGTAGGTCGCCTTTTGTGGAATAATCAAAGCGTTAGCTTCGGTGTAAGGTACTAATACCGAACCGGTTCCACCACTACGGAGAATATTTCGCTTATTAGGAAATGTAGCACGCATATTTACAGCGCCGGTACTTTGTTCGATAACACCGCTCAAGGTTTCAATTTTTCCGTTTTCTTCGTAAGTTGTTCCGTCAATCAATTGAAGTTGTACGGGAGGCATCTTAGCTAGAATTTCTTTCATTGTTCCTCCTTCGCGCGTCATATCCAAAAGTTGTTTTTCGGTCATGGAAAAGTACACATACATTTCAGAAATATCCGAAACAGTAGTTAATGGAGTTGCAATCGAAGAGCTTACAAGACTTCCTACCCTAAAAGGTATAGTTCCTACTACACCGCTCGATGGGCTTTTTACATTAGTGTACGACAAATTCTGACGAGCATTTGTTAACTGTGCGTTAGCTTGAGCCAACATAGCTTTCTGCGATGCCAATTGATTCAAAGCCATATCCATGTCATACTGACTAATGATATTCTTTTTTAGTAGTTCACGTTTATTGTTTACAGTCAGTTGCTGAGTAGATACGCTCGATTGAGCAACTTGAACGCTGGCTTCTGCCGATTTCACGGCAGCTTGATATTGCACTTGGTCTATAACGAAAAGCGTTTGTCCTTTGTGTACTACCGAGCCCTCGTCTACACAAACTTTCGTAATGAATCCTGCCACTTGTGGGCGAATTTCGATATCCTGCTTCCCTTTAATAATAGCGGGATAGGTACTTTTTAAATCACTGTTAGCAGTCTGCAGTGTCATTACGGCATATTCTTCTACGCCACCCATTCCCATTTTTCCCTTTTGACCGCAACCTACAAGGGATAAACAAAATGCAAATAATACAATTTTACTTTTCATACTTATCGTTCTATATTCAGTGTTTATTTATACTTAGTAAATACAAACAATGTGTTTTCTAAATAATAGAAGTAGGTTGGTAAATGAAAAAACTTAAAAAGGTTATTAAGTTTCCGTTGCAAAAGTAGTTTAAATTTTTCTATGAATGTTCAAAACCAAGCTGTTTTTTAACGATGTTTTTCTCTAATTAATATAGATGTACGCTAAAAGTGTCAAAAAATACTGCTTAAAGGGGCGATTCATAACCGTGAGAGTTACAAATAATCAGCTTATTATTTAAATTGTACTGAAGACTTAAAAAATAATACTGTTCATTTTAAAAATAATACGGAAGACTTTTAAAATAATACTGAAGACTTTTTCTTCTCCAATAATCCCTTGAAATCTTTAACTTTAAGCAGCTCTAGGGCTTTCTCTACACTTTCGTTTATGGAGTTTATGATATGGAAATATTCACTAATATCCCATAAGTCACGGGCGATAAGAGCTTTGAGCTGTATCTTGATTAGTGGAAGTGCCTTGTCGTATTGTTCTTTATTGAAGACTATCTTTTCGGCTGTACCCATAGCTACAAGCTCATCGAGCATGGCAGAGGATATTTCGAAGTTACGGTCGAAGTCATCAAATTTACGATATTTACTTAACCATTCTTTTCGATTATCATCTACAAACTTTAAATTAGCCTTGATAAAGACGCCTTTATTAACTAGGTTGCGATGATATTCCGTATAACGAGTGGTATCGATTGGCACGAAGTAATCGGGCATAATACCACCGCCTCCGTACACTATTCGTTGTAGTTTGTGAGTTTTAAACTTCAGTGAGTCGGGGAAATGAATGCTATCAGCATGGTTCATCTCTCCGCGATTATAGCGTTCGATTAGGTCTTGATTATACTTCTCGATACTCTCATAAGGCTTTTGAATACAGCGTCCGGCAGGGGTATAATAGCGAGCAACAGTAAGTCGAATCATAGAACCATCCGGTAAATCGATGGGACGCTGCACTAATCCTTTACCAAAAGAACGACGACCAACCACAATTCCCCTATCCCAATCTTGAATGGCGCCACTCACTATCTCGGAGGCGGAGGCGGAATATTCGTCTACGAGCACCACTAATCGTCCGCTTTTGAACTTTCCTGTCCCTTTAGCATAAAATTCGCTACGAGGCGAGCGTTTTCCTTCGGTATAGACTATTAATTCTTTTTGCTCTAAAAACTCATTCACTAAGTCTATTGCTGCATTGAGATAACCTCCTCCGTTTCCTTGTAAATCGAGTATAAGGTCTTTCATTCCTTGCTTTTGCAGCTTTTGCAAAGCTTCGATAAATTCTTGTGGAGTGGTAGCGCCAAAGCGATTGATTCGTATATATCCTATTTGTGGGGCTATCAAATACGAAGCATCGAGGCTAAAGATAGGAATACGGTCGCGTTTGACGGTAAAAGATAACAGTTCGTTGCTTCCCCGACGAACAATCTTTAAATTAACTTTAGAGTCTTTCGGTCCACGTAGACGACGCATTATTTCTTCGGTGCTCATCTTCACGCCTGCAATGGAAGTGTCGTTGACCATTACAATACGGTCGCCTGCTAAGATACCAACTTTCTCCGAAGGACCATCGCTTACCGGTTGTATCACTACCAAGGTATCGGTAGCCATATTAAATTGCACACCAATACCTTCGAAATTGCCTTGCAGGGGTTCGTTCATCTGTTTCACTTCTTCGGCATTAGCGTAGAGCGAGTGAGGGTCGAGTTGAGCAAGCATCTTAATAATAGCTTCTTCAACTAATTTATCTTCATCTACCTTATCAACATATAGATTACTGATAGCAAACTCTGCTAACTGAAGCTTTCGGGATGCTGTAGAATTAAAGTTCTGCGCTTGTAGGGTAAGTAAGGATAAGCAACAGATAAGGACGAACAAAAGTTTTCTCATTAGTTTGTTATATTATAGTTCCATCCCTTTGGGAATGAATAAGCTGACATCTTTGTCGTATTGCAACAATTCTCTTACGATGGTGGAGCTGACACAAGTCAACTCGGGTTCGGTGAAAAGCAATATCGTTTCTATCCCGGTAAGCTTGCGATTAATATCGGCAATCGTTTCTTCGTATTCAAAGTCGTTGACTGTGCGAATACCTCGGACAATGAATTTAGCATCCACCTCATTGGCAAAATCAATAGTTAGTCGGTCGTAGGCTCTCACTTTAATGCGCGGCTCGTCTTTATAGAGCTTCTTTATCATCTCCACTCGTTTGTCTATCGGGAAATAAGTTTTTTTATTTTCGTTGATACCGATGCCTATCACAATCTCGTCCATAAAGGTTAATGCTCGCTTCACTACTGAATAATGACCGATGGTGAATGGGTCGAATGTTCCGGGGAATATTGCTCTTTTCATCCTTTTCCTATTGAAAGTTAGTATTCTTCTTCTTTTACTATATCTTCTTCCACAACTAAGTTGTCGATGATAAAATTCTGTCTTTCCATGGTATTTTTGCCCATATAGAATTCCAAGAGTTCCTTTACCAAATCATTTTTGCGTAAAGAGACCTGCTCTAAACGAATATCCTTGCCAATAAAATGTTTAAACTCATCGGGTGAAATTTCTCCTAAACCCTTGAATCGAGTAATCTCGGGATTTGGTTTTAGCTTTTCGATGGCTTTCAAACGTTCTTCGTCGGAGTAACAATAAAATGTTTCTTTCTTGTTGCGTACTCTAAACAACGGCGTTTGAAGTATATATACGTGTCCTTTCTTTATTAGGTCGGGAAAAAACTGAAGAAAGAAAGTTATCAGCAACAAACGAATATGCATACCGTCCACATCGGCATCGGTAGCCACAATTACCTTATTGTATCTTAGCCCCCCAATACCATCTTCTATGTTGAGGGCAGCTTGAAGGAGATTGAACTCTTCGTTTTCGTAAACCACCTTTTTGGTAAGTCCATAAGAATTGAGTGGTTTGCCTCGCAAACTAAACACAGCTTGAGTGTTTACGTTACGACTTTTGGTAATAGACCCACTTGCCGAATCACCCTCGGTGATGAATATGCACGACTCTTCTTGTTCGTTACCTTTCGTATCTGTTAAATGAGTACGACAATCGCGAAGTTTTTTATTATGCAGGTTTGCCTTTTTTGCACGTTCACGAACCATCTTCGTCACGCCTGCAATGGCTTTTCGCTCTTTCTCTGAATCTTGAATTTTTTGAAGGAGTGTTTCGGAAGTGTCATGGTTAATGTGTAGATAATTATCTAACTCCCGCTTCACAAAGTCGCCAATGAACTTATTTACCGACGGGCCATCGGGACCAATATCTTTGGATCCTAGTTTAGTTTTCGTTTGTGATTCAAATACGGGCTCTTCTACTTTGATGCTGATAGCTGCTACAATACCTGTACGAATATCAGCATAATCGAAGTTCTTGGCATAATATTCTTTGATAGTACGCGATACGGATTCTCTAAATGCCGTTAAGTGAGTACCTCCTTGAGTAGTATGTTGTCCATTAACAAACGAATAATATTCCTCACCGTATTGGTTGCTATGGGTAAGCACCATTTCTATATCTTCTCCTTTGAGTTGTATAATAGGATAGAGCGGTTCGGCAGTCATATTCTCGTTGAGTAAATCGACTAATCCGTTGCGAGAGTGAAATCGTTTACCATTGAAAATAATGCTTAAACCTGAATTAAGAAATACATAGTTTTTCAGTAGTGGCTCGATGTATTCCGATTTATATTCATAATTATTAAAGATGGCAACATCGGGAATAAATTCCGTAAGAGTACCATTATCTTGTTCGGAAGAACAGATAGGCTCATCTTTGATAAGATTTCCTTGTTCAAATTCTACCGTTTTGTTTTCTCCATCTCTAAAGCTGGAAATACGAAAATAGCTGGCAAGTGCGTTGACAGCTTTGATGCCTACTCCATTCAAGCCAACAGATTTTTTAAAAGCTTTGGAGTCGTATTTACCTCCGGTATTCATTTTGGAACACACGTCGATAACTTTGCCTAAAGGAATACCTCGTCCATGGTCGCGAACAGTTACTCTTTTGTCGGAGATAGTTACTTCTATTGTTTTGCCAAAACCCATCATATACTCGTCAATAGAGTTATCCATGGCTTCTTTAAGAAGTACGTAGATTCCGTCATCGGCATGAGAACCATCGCCTAACTTACCAATGTACATACCGGGACGACGACGAATATGCTCCTTCCAATCTAAAGTGCGTATATTATCCTCGGTATAGCTTACTATTTCCGACGTGAATTGTTCGTTAAGTTCTTCCATTTTCTAATCAATCTGTTTAGTGAAGGCTCTTCTTCGTTTGTGTTGCTCTGTTTGGAAATATTCCCATTGAGCTTGTATCTTAGTATTTAGTTCTAACTCCGGACTACTCTCCGCATATTTGAAACCAAACTTCTGATATACCGGGATTAAATCGGCAAAGATTAATGCGTTTACCCCCTTATTTTGATATTCAGGCTTTACGGCTACTAAAAGCAACTCTAATGACTCTGCTCTTTTTATAAACAAAGCTTTAAACAAATGGAACCATCCAAAGGGTAACATCTTTCCTTTTGCTTTTTGCATGGCAATGGCAAGTGAAGTCATTGATATACCTGCCGCAATGAGTTGTCCGTTAGCATCTACAATGGTAGAAATCATTTTTGGGTCTACAATGGGAAGATACATCTTTACATACTGCTCTATCTGTCGAGGTGTAAGGGCAGAGAAACCATATAAATTGTAGTAGGCTTCGTTGAGCAACTTAAAGATGTCTTGACCGTATTCTTTAGCTAACTTTTTGGTAGAAGAATATTTCAAGGTAGTCAATCCATATTTCTTTTGCACAATGTCGGCAATGCGTTTGTGTTTCTCGGGAATGGCTTCGGGAATATATATTTTATATTCTACCCAATCGGCATCTTTCTCGTATCCCAATTTTTCCATATGAGCAGGATAATAAGGATAATTATAACTCGTCGAAATGGTACCAAGTTGATCGAAACCTTCAATTAGCATACCTTCGGCGTCGAAGTCAGTAAAGCCTAAAGGACCTTGAATACATTCCATACCTCTCTCTTTGCCCCATTTTTCTACGGTTTGCAATAAAGCAGAAGATACTTCTATGTCGTCGATAAAATCGATCCAACCGAAACGAACCTCTTTCTTTTCCCAACGTTCGTTTGCTTTATTATTAATAATAGCAGCTACGCGTCCTACTAATTTATTATCTTTATAGGCAAGGAAGTAGTCTGCTTCGCAAAACTCAAAGGCCGCGTTTTTTTCTTTGCTGAATGTGTTAACCATGTCATCGTACAAGTCAGGCACTGAATAGCTGTTGTTCTTGTACATTTCGTAGTTGAATCGTATAAACTTCTTTAGTTCCTTAGAGTTTGATACTTTGTTTATAGTTATTGCCATATAACGTATGTATAATTAGAGTACAAACATACATAAAATTATTGAAAGATACTTTACTTATTCCCCGACTTTAGTACTAAAAGACTTTCCGGTCCCATATTAAAGAGCAAGTCGATGATGCTTAAATTAGGCAAGAATCCATGACGATGCTCAAAGACTTGGTAATAGGGTACAACATGAAAATAAGGATCGGCTGTTGCATAATCTTTCTTTGGATGAATGAGATTACGGAAATCATGTTCCAAGTCGGAACATTGCATCTTATATTCATGAGTCCGTTCAATATGGAGTTGCAAATCAATTAATTCACAAATAAGCGAGTTAAGTGCTTCGTTAAAGTCGATAAGGAAAGGATATTTCTTTTCATAGAACGGTGCGAAATCGTCTTGATAATACTCAAAATAAGGGCTGTTGCTATAAGCAGACTCAATAGTATTCCAATGTAGATGTCTCCAATTGCCATGGTCGGATATGCGTATTTCTTTTGTCTCACACTTTAAAGTATCGTACTTCTCGGTAGGAATAGAAAGCGTAAGCATTCCATCTGCCGCTGCGATAGTACAACGATTGCGATATGTTTGTTTGATATAATGATCGTGTTGCTCAATGAATACTTGCGAATAAGCATATAGTTTAGCGTAATATTCTACGGGAGCTAGGTAAGCTGTTGTGAGGTATACAGATTCTTCCATTATTTGACGAATTGAAAGAAGCGATTCCAACGAAAACCTTCAAAAACTCCGCCTTCGTTATCTTTAGAGAACCATACGAATGAAGCTTTTCCTATTAAATGGTCTTTGGGAACAAAACCAAACAATCGTGAGTCGCTTTGGTTTATAGAATTGTTGGAGCACATCCAATAGTAGTCTTTAGTAAAAATGTAGGATGGTACTCTTTTGCCTTCAACTATTAAGAAGCCGTCTTGTATGTCCGCCTGCTTTCCCTCGTGCTCTCTGATTGTATTTCTTAACAGCTTAATATTCCAAGGATAGACACGAACACAAATTCCTTTGCCGGGTATCACATAAGGATGAACCTCATCATTACTGTCGGCTCTCAATGGTTTGATTACAAAACACGAACCAATCTCTTGCCTAAGCAAATAGATTTCGTAATGACTAAAGCTACGCACAAAACCGCTTTCGTTGAAACCAATCAATTCATTGTTTTGGATATTGAGTTTCTTTAGTATTTGCAATAAAGAATCTTCTTTTTGCTGTGGATAAGCATAAAGAGACTTAGCATCGGGACTGATTATCTTCGAAGCAGTGAGTTCTAATCGATTATTGAGCATAAGAGTATCTCCGGGCACCCCAACACAACGACTGATAAATACATTTCTATTTTCTATATTTGTCTGTAAAGAAGAAGGACGAGGATTATTAAATAATACAATATCGCTACTCTTTACATCCCTTTCTACCCATCTGTGATAAGAGAAAGCCGAAGAGAATGGAACTCTAAGCCCATAGCTCCACTTATTAACAATTACTCTGTCGCCTTGATAGAGTGAGTTTTCCATTCCCGACGAAGGAATAAGACAAGAGGTGAAAGCAAAAGTATTTATCAACAGCACAATTGTTATTGCTATTGCAAAGGTTGCCAACCACCAAAAAGAATCTTTCCTTCTGTTGCCGTTCATTATTTAATATTATCTACCATTTTAAAGATACGATTCCAACGAATTTTTCCATCTAACCAACCACGGTCTTTGTCAAGGGATAGCCATACAACAATAGGCTTACCTACTACATGATCTTCAGGTACAAATCCCCAATAACGAGAATCGGCAGAATTATGGCGGTTGTCGCCCATCATCCAATAGTAATCCATTTTGAAAGTATAAGTAGCTGTTTTTATCCCATTAATGTAGATGCCGTCTTTCTTTACTTCCAAGTTATTTCCTTCATACACTCGTATCGGGCGATCATAGATAGGAAGATTATCTTCAGTTAAACGAATGCTCTCGCCTCGGCGGGGAATCCAAATAGGTCCATAATTGTTCCTGTCCCACTTGGTATATAAATTAGGCGGATAAAGTCCGGAAGTATATTCTTCGGAATCCATTTGAATGGAAGCGATAATGTCTTTACGCGCCAACAAACCATCGTGAGCTTTCTTTGTAAGTGGAAGCAGATAGAGAGTGTAGTCTTGATTGTGGTTAGCAGCATCGTCGAGACTAATTTCAAGTTCCCTCAATAGTTCATCGGGGATGGGTTTTCCCGTTGTTTCGACCATATAATTAAACTGTACGTTTTCCGGTTCTTTTTGTGGCACACCGTCGATATAAATAATGCGGTTTATAATCTGTAACGTATCTCCGGGTAATCCTACACACCTTTTTACGTAATTTTCTCTTCTGTCGACAGGACGGCTCACTACTTTGCCATATTCTTGCGGATTAGAGAGTATTTGGTCTCTGCCTTCTTGATAATAAAGGTCGTAAACTAGCTTTTGTTGTGCCCTAGTAAGACTGTCTAAGTTTACTTTGTTGGCATACTTACTCCCCCCTATTCCATAACAAAGAGAGTAGAAGTCTGCTGCCATATAGTTTTCGGCTGTTGCTACTGTATCGCCTGCGGGAAAATTAAATACCACAATATCGTTTCGTTGTACATTACCAAAACCTCTCGCTCGTTTATATCCCCACTGTGGATACTCAATGTACGATTTGCAATTAAGAAGAGGTAATGTATGTTGTGCCAAAGGCATTGATAACGGAGTGTTAGGTACACGAGGACCATAACTCATTTTACTTACAAACAAGAAGTCTCCTACCAACAATGATTTCTCTAACGAAGAAGAAGGTATTTGGTAATTCTGAAAAAAATAGATATTCACAAAATAGACAGCTACTAATGCAAATACAATGGCATCTACCCAACTCATGACACTTCGCACAATTGGATTCTTTGTGTTCTTCCAAAAGTACCAAGGCACTTTCTTGCTGATATATGCATCGAAAATAAAAGGGATGACGATGATTCCCCACCAACTCTTGAGCCAAATAAGGAAGATGATATAAAGAATAATTGCTATCACGCACATAATCCACTGTCTACGCGTTGCTTTTCTCATGATTGTTGTTGTCTATGTCGATTAGAATTTAAATAAATCACTCATTCCCAAAAATCCATTGTGAGAATGGGTATATTCGGCTGCAAGTACAGCACCTAAAGCAAAACCTTTACGGTTTTTAGCATCGTGAGTGATAGTAATGCTGTCAGCTTCGCCATCGTAACAAATAGAATGTATGCCAAAAACTTCTCCCTCCCTAATAGAATGGATAGGCAACTCGTTCGATTGGGTAGCCTCTTCTTTTACCCAAGTATTCTTTCTTTCTATATTTGCAAGTATCCCTTCGGCAAGAGTAATGGCCGTTCCGCTTGGAGCATCTAACTTATGTATATGGTGAGTCTCGCTCATCGAAACATCGTAAGCGGGGAATTCGTTCATTATCTTGGCTAAGTATTTATTTACTGCGGCAAAGATGGCTACTCCCAAACTAAAGTTCGATGACCAAAATAACGTCTTTCCTCCTTCTTGGCAAAGCTTTTTTATTTCTTCTCCGTGTTCGTTCATCCAACCGGTACTACCGGACACCACTTTTACTCCGGCTTCGAACGATTTCATATAGTTGTGGTATGCTACAGTGGGGGCAGTAAATTCAATAGCTACATTTGCCGACCGAAAAGCCGGGGAATCAAAATCCTGTTGATTGTTTACATCTATGATGCTTACTATTTCATGTCCTCGGTCAATGGCTATCTTTTCTATCTCTTTGCCCATCTTGCCGTATCCTATCAATGCTATTTTCATATCTATCGTAATTAAATGCTGCAAATATAATGCTTTTGGGTTTAAGTTCGTACATTTGTGTAACATTTACAGCTCATTAACATGGAACAATTGTTGCATTACGTGTGGAAGCACAAGTTATTTCCTTTAAAAGAGCTTCGGACTACTACCGGGCTTTCCGTTGAAGTGATTGATGTGGGACTTTCTAATCAAGATGCGGGACCGGACTTTTTCAATGCCAAAATAAAGATTGACGGAACTCTTTGGGTGGGAAACGTAGAAATACATACGTTTGCTTCCGATTGGTTGCATCACGAGCACAATAAAAACAAGGTTTATGATTCGGTAATACTTCATGTAGTGGAGCAAGCAGACGAAGAAATAAGACGAACCAATGGAGAACTTATTCCACAAATGGTGCTTAATTGCCCCGACACTATTCGTCACAATTTTGAGCAATTAAGTCGAACAGATAGTTATCCTTGTTGTCATTCCATTATTAAACAATTACCTCCTTTAATCCTTAATTCTTGGCTGTCTGCTCTTCAGTACGAACGTTTTGAGCAAAAAGCTAGTTTACTACTAAAGAGATTAGAAAAGTGTGACGGAAATTGGGAAGATGCTTTCTTTGTTACGCTCGCTCGTAATTTTGGTTTTGGGCTCAATGGCGATGCTTTTGAACAATGGATAAATCTCGTCCCTTTGCGAGCAGTAGATAAGCATCGCGACAACCTGTTTCAAGTAGAAGCCATCTTTTTCGGACAAGCCGGTTTGCTTGAAGAAGAGATAGCCGATGAGTATTATCGGCTATTACAAAAAGAGTTTGCTTATCTTCGTCATAAATTTGAACTAAAAGTAATGGATGCTTCTCTTTGGCGTTTCCTTCGTTTACGACCGGGTAACTTTCCTCACGTGCGTATTGCTCAATTGGCCTATCTTTATCATTCAGAGCGCAGTTTATTGTCTCGAGTAATGGAAGCAGGAACGACGAAAGAAATAGGTAATATTCTTCATTCCCGTACGTCTACTTACTGGGAAACTCATTATCAATTCTATCATTCCTCACCTCAAAGAGTAAAATCTCTTAGCGCATCGTCGCTCAATTTGATTATCATCAATACGGTTGTCCCATTCCTTTATACTTACGGACAGCATAAAGGCGAAGAACGTTTTTATGCTAGGGCACAAGAGTGGTTAGAGATGCTGAAAGCTGAGAATAACTACGTCACTCGAATGTGGAAAGAAGTAGGATTAAAAGTAACTAATGCAGGCGATTCGCAAGCCGTATTGCAACTCAAAAAAGAGTATTGTGATAAGAAAAAATGTCTCTACTGTCGCATCGGTTTTGAATATTTGAAAAGCACAAAATAATTTGTTGCTTTATCGTTTGTAGTATCAATGGAAAATATATCTTTGCAGCTAATTAATGAGGATATTTATTAAACGCTACGACAATGAATAATAGGAGTTTATCCCTTTCGCTCTGCCTGCTGTTAATGATGATGTTTGGCAGTTTCTCTTCCGTTTTGGCTCAAGACGTGCCTGATACGGATTTTGATTCTTTCTTGAAGAAATTTACTTCCGGCGCAGAGTTTCAATATTCTCGAGTGAAGTTTCCTATCGCAACTCCTATCTTTTTAATCAAAGCTAATGGTGACGAGCAAGAAGCCCCTTTCACCATGGAAGAATGGCCTTTGCTGGAAGCAAAAGATGTGAGAGTTTTTAAGCAAAGTACCCAAGACGGAGTTATGTTTGGACGCTTCACGGTAAAAGATAAAGATCATGTAGAATACGAAGCAGGCTTAGAAGAATCTGAACTTGATTTAAGTATTACTTTCGACTTGATTGACGGCAAATGGTATGTAACCGATTGCTTTAATGGTATATATGGCAGCGTATCGACAGAAGAGTTTGACGCAGTAGTTTACGAAATACAACAAAAGAATGCAGATTACCAAAAGAAACACCCATAAGAGGCAATCAAACATTGTATAAAAATAAAAATATCGATATTGAGATATTGTAGCGAATTGTGATATATCCGAAATCTATTTATTGTTATTTTTACGTTCAACCTTTTCCATTTTAATACGTTCAAGCACTTCATCCGGAAGTACTACTTGAGCTAATGATAATTATCCTTCGTTAATTATTAGGCGAAAGTAATATTTTTTTTTAAAAGGATAAAAATCCCTTTCAAACAAATATCAGGTGAGCCGAAAAGAGTCATTTCAGAAAC
>JAVVPX010000034.1:0-22619 GCA_036655555.1 Bacteroidaceae bacterium
GAATAACAGGAGTAACAGGAACCAAAGTTTTATCTGTAGACGACATCAACGACAATTCACCAAGCAAAACTTCATAGTTAGCATCTGTGTTTTCTACCGATAATCCAATACATGCTATTGTTCCTGCTCCACCTAATTTACCTACTTTGAATGTCTGAGTTTTCCATTGTCCTGTACCCTCAGTAATAGGCAAAGCAAGTGAACTAAATGTAGATTCAGATCCTTCTTTAGAAACCATCAATTTCATCTTAGGGTCAGTTCCTGAATTTACCTTATAAGTGATAGAAAATTCATCACTCGCCTTTACTACAAATTTTGTTTTAAACAAATGAATATCCGATTTAACAGTCGCTCCATGAATCTTCAAACATGAACCACCAAACCAAGCATCGTCAAAAGTAAAATCACACTGAATAGGATCGGTGGGAACTTGCTTATTTCCATTCTCTATCCACCAACGCCAAGTTGGCAAATAGTCTTGCATACCAATATTGTACCATTTATGGTTAAAAGTAGTAACACCGCCTTTTTTAAAGAACATACCGTTTCCTAAGTTGAAACGAGAAACAAAAGGAAGTGTTGTTAAAGAACTCTTTGCGCTAATTACTTTGGAATAACCATGAAAAGATTTCAAAGATTCTGTAGAACCGGCTGAATATTGTACATCTCTGATAGCAGGGGTATTCAATACGTTACGAGTACCACCGGTAAAAAGAAGTTCAAGGCGCTTCACATAAGAATTTTGTACATTTAAATCGGAAGAACCATTATCGTTAGAGCTATCGTACAATTGGTTGGTTGCATGATTACCCCAAACAGCTATACCGGCAGGGCAAGCTGCTAAATCAGTCCATCTTCCGGTACCACTACCGGTACCATATCCACGCCCTTGTTGATCGAAGCCTGCATATACATCTTTAGGTCTATTAAATGTGCGAGCTGCCGCAACAGAAGTTGTCAATGCGCTCTTGCCCCAATTATAGTTTAAGAAGAATACATCAGTAACCTTTTGTCCATTCTTATGAAACCAACGATCATTAGCTCCAATACTCAACGTACAACCATTGTCGGACAAAGATCCCCCATTAGATACAAAAGCATACCAATCAACGTGGAATGGCCAATTCATTTCACCTTCGCCCAAGCGATGGCATTCTCCGAAGAAATCTTGTAAATTATTGTTTAGATTAGTTTCCCAATGACCTTCCGGATTCAAGCCTACGCCATCAATTCCGTAATACTTCAGCATCTGCATAAATTTCTTAGCATATTTGAAACTACCATCACTGTTTTTAGTTACAAGTTTAGCCAAAGGTGCTCCCGCAGGGGTACTGGGAGTTACAGAACTCGACCAATCTATAAAATAAAGGCAACCGGTTTTCACTCCGTTCTTGTGAGCAACATCATTGAAACTGCCCGGCACACGGAACCAACTATTCGACCAGTTACCATGTATATTCATATACTGCCACATATTAAAGTTATCACCATTGAAAGTGTAACGTTGCAGAGGTCCCCATTTCTTAGTACTCTCTCCTACCGGTGAAAGCCAAGCTAGATTCTTATCATTCTCTCCCTTCAGGCTTTTATCTGCCTGCGTTTCCAAATTCTCGAAACGGTTTTTCAAACGAACCCTCGAAATAAAGAAATTATCGTCTATATATCCTGTTTGAGTACTAAAAGGCTGACCCGGTTCCCAAGTGTCTAATAATTCAGTCCAATCCCCCGGATTCTCATTATTTCCAGAAGATGTTCCTCCACCAAAATTCACGTACATAGAATGATCCGGCAAACTCTGCGCGAACAATCCCGATGCTGACATAAAAGCAGCAGCAAATAATAATTGTTTAATTTTCATTTTAAGTTAGATTAAAAGTTAGATTTATCAATATCCCACCAAAGACGCGTGCCTTGTACATCTCCCTTAGAAGTGCCGGATTCGTTCAAGGCATTTAAACCTGTCGTTTCTATGTCCGTAAGAACCTCTTTTGCACCACCTGTTGAATAAGGCAATCTTCGTATAGTAAGTACTTCATTCTTATTTAAAGTCTCACCCGTATTCCAATCAATCTCTTCGCCAAAGATACTACCATCAGCATCTCCATAAGCAGCATCGCAACCGGGAATTAATCGAGGATATCCGGTACGACGATGGTCAGTCCATGCCACAACAGACATTGGGAAAAGAGCAATCCATTTTTGTGTGATAATTTTTTCTAAAGAAAGTTCTTTCATTTGATCCGAAGGCACGGATGTATAAGGATTCCCATCAATGGAAGAATAAGCATTATTCAATTGGAAATAGCCATCCCATCTAGGCAAATCATTATCTGCTTCATAATAATCTTTATAAGCGGTTTTCTTAGATTTTTCTGCATTAGCAAGCGAACCCATCCCTTGAAATTTCATATATGCGTCGTAATCGGGTTCCGACATACCATTCTTCATGAATGATTCATGAATACCTGCTTCATAAAAGCTCTGAGGTGTTCCTCCCATATTCCATCCACGCAATGCACCTTCTGCTTGCAGGAAGAGCACTTCTTCCACTTTAATAAGAGAAATAGACATTCTCATTGTTATCTCACTCAAGTCCGAAAAGACCTTATAAGTTCTATCCTTACTTCTATCTTCGAGATAAACTCCGGAACGAATGCCCATATATTCCGAGCCTAGAGGAGTAACAACTCCAACTTTAGAAGTCAAAGCTGATTTATTCTTATTAAACCAACGTCCCAACAATGGGCTCTCCGTTCTCTTCAATATGTTCTCCAACGAAGCATTCAAGCGAGTATCATTCCAACCCTTTGAAATTGTAAATAACGGATGATACTCAATACCTGCAGATTTCTTACTAGGGTCAATACCTATGGTAGGATCTCCGGCTTTCAACACTCCCCCATGATTATTGACAGCATCTTCCGCTATCCGTTGAGCTGTCATTCCTTTATAAGTGTATCCATCTACTTTTACAATATCCATAGCCATACGCAAACGGAGTGAGTTGCTAAACTTTATCCATTGGTCCACAATAGCAGAAGCACCTGTTACATTTGCTATAATATCCATTTTCTCGATAAGATCGTCAGTCTCTGAATTAGGCTTTTGTTTATATTCTTCGAGTGTAGCTATTGCTTGATCTAAATATTCAAAAGTCCAAGTATAAATATCACTAACCTTATCGTAAGTCAAAGGGTGATCTTCCTTCAAAGCTCTAAAATCTTTGAAAGGAAATGGTCCATGTATATTAGCTAATTGATGTGCTGAATAGGCGTACAAAATAGTTGCCATTGCACCAATAGGTTTAATGCCCAACTTTTCTGCCGAATTCATAACCGGAACGACTTGCTGTGCTGTCCAAGTAAAATTAGCCCAAGGTCCACCACAGAAATCACTATAAAAAGCAAAAGACGAAGCCATTCTTCCTTCAAAGTTGTGAGAAATGGACATATATCCTGCATAATCATCAATATGCAAATTAAACTGATACTGATATTTATGTTCTCTTGTATCTATTACACGTTGCTGAGCCTCTCTCATATACATCATGGCTAATTCCGGAGCAGCAATAGAATCTACAGAACCACCCATAATCACTCCATTCTGTTCGAAATCCAATGCGCTATCGTAGCAAGAAGTAAAGGAACAGCATGCCGCAATAGTTATTACAACTATATTTTTTGTTCTTCTAAGTTTCATAATCTTATTTATATTAGAATGATGCTTTCAAATTAATACCAAAGCTCCGAGTTGTAGGTAGTGAAAAAGCCTCTATTCCTCCAAAACTATTTGAAGTAGAAACTGAGACATCCGGATCCACAGGAGTATCCTTATAAATAAAGAATAAATTCCTACCCACTAAAGAAATGCCTAAATCTTTTCCATTACCAAATAAAGAGCGGAAAGTATAGCCTAAAGAAATCTCTCTCAAACGGAAATTAGTTGCACTATATGCATATTCCGATAAGGCAGGTTCTCCGGCTCCAATAGCTTTGTAATATTCTTCTACCGGAGCGATATTTCCATCCTCCATAATAAGACCGGGAACAGCTACTCCTACAGATGTACCTCCTAGATTTTCTTTTTTGATATAAGTAATATTAGAATTACGAGCATCGCCTGTACGTTTAGATACACCAAACATATCCATACGAGCTTCTGTATAAGAAAGTACCGTTCCACCTATTTTACCATCAATTAAGAAATAAAGCGAAAAGTCTTTGTAATTAAAGTTATTTCCCCAGCTCAAATGATGAGGAGCATTAGCATTTCCTAGATAGCAATTATAATCGGGCGTTAACTTTGGAGCCCCCATACGGTCGACCTTAATCTTTCCATTAGCATCTTTCAAAAAGGTTTTACCATATAATTCTCCATAAGGTTTTCCTACTTCGTATCTTACCTTAAGTCCTCCTTGAAATATAGGTTCCCTTTCCATCATCGTATTACCATCCGGGCCATAAGTCTTGAGTATCTCATTCGTATTATAAGAGTAGTTTACGGTGGTTTTCCAATTAAAATCATGATTTGGTGAGAATGTATAACTCAAAGTTGTTTCTACACCACGATTTCTAATCTTTCCCGAATTCAAAGGTATTTGTCCACCGGTAGCAGAACCTAAAGGTAGCCATTGACCAACGGTTAAAGTATTATAGAAAGTCATATCAACATCCAACGAGCGATTAAAGAAACTACCATCAATACCTAACTCTGTAGATTTGTTTTGTTCCGGTCCCGGTTTCTTGAAACTTCTAAATTGGACTGCAACAGCCGAACCCGAGCCATAATTCTGCCTAATAGAATTAAGTACCTGATTAGGAATCGGATTACCTACCTCACTATAAGAAAGACGCAATTTCAATTGCGATACTTTATCACCTGAGAAATGAAACATCTGATCTAAAAGAACATTACCACCCACAGAATAGTAAGTATAATAATCTTTATTATCTGAATTAAGTTCTTTGAATTGAGTAAACGTACGAGCCCAGTCGGTACGAACTGTAGCATCAATATAAGCCATTTCTTTATAACCAAGTTGAGCGGTAGCGTATAGTGCATTTTCCCAGTTTTGGTCAACACCGGTGGTCGTTGACGGACGAGCGGAAGTAGAGCCTACAATATTACTCGGGTCAAACACATTAGCTACAGAAGTGGAGTCTCCCATCCAATAATTCACGCCAAAGCTACTATAATCTTCCTTTTGAGTACTTCCACCCACATTGGCCGAAACATCAAAATCACCAAACTTTTTAGCATAACTTACTAAGAAATCTGCATAAATTTGATTGTTTGTTTGCCTCGAATTCTCGTATATTGAATTGTAAATATTCTTAGCTTTAGTTCCTTGCCACGTCTTTGTTTCGTTACTATCATTAGTACGATCTATTTTCAAACGTACTTGTGCGGTCAAACCGTCTATAACCTTAACAGTAGCTCCTATTGATCCAAAGATACGCTCGCGTCGTGCTTCTTTTTTCAAACGATTCACATACCAATAAGGATTATTTGCGTCATCACTTCCATCAATCCATGGCCATTGTTGAATAGGGCCCTTTACACCTGCACGTCTGTAAGAATTATCCTTATCGTAACTATTTACATAATACAAATCACCATATATTTCCCCATTATCTTTGAAATATCCAATATCCGCATTACGTGGCATTTGATAAAGAGGGTATAAAGGATTGGCATAAAAACCGGAACCCGGACGATTTAATGACTTTTGAATTATATAACTTCCGGAAAAATTTAACTTCAAATGCTCTTTAAACAAGCTTATACTTTGACGGAAAGAAATGTTATGACGAGTAAATTTATTGCCGGGTGTCATTCCTTTTGCTACGGTATTACCATAAGAGAAATAACTCTGAGCTAATTTAGAACCGCCACTCACAGAAACAGAATTATTAAAGTTCGTGCCTGTTTCTAAGAAGGAGTTTACATTATCCATACCTGAATTTCTAGCATAAGGAACTTCATTCAATGTTTCTTTAGAATAAGTGCCTATACGAGGTCCCCACGATTGAGCGGAAAGCCTTCTTCGATACACCGGAGAATTTGGGTTGATACTTCTATCATAATAATATTCCAATTCTCCACCAAAGTCATTTTGGAATTTAGGTAGTACTAATGGAGTCTCAAACAAAGAGCTACTTGAGACATCAATACTCACACGACCTTCCGAGCCTTGTTTGGTAGTGATAATAATTACTCCACTTCCTGCCTTACTACCGTATAAAGCCGCAGCGTTCGCACCTTTTAGAACAGTAATGCTTGCAATATCATCAGGATTAATATTAGATAATCCATCACCACCGTCTGTTCCGTTTCCTCCTGATAACAAAGCGTCTTCAATTTGACTTCCGTTACGATCTGCCATAGGCACACCATCAAGTACTATCAACGGAGAATTATCTCCTAAGACAGAAGAATTACCACGAAGTAATAGTTTAGAAGAGCCACCGGCTCCCGTAGAATTTGGAGTAATTACCAAACCTGATGTTTTCCCTTGTAAGGCATTGATAAAGTTAGCATCTTTTGCACGAGTAAGTTCCTTTCCTTGTACTTGTTGTGTAGCATAAGTCAAAGACTTTGCTTTTCGTTCGATACCCATAGCAGTTACAACAACTTCACCTAACACTTTGCTGTCTTCTGACATGATTACGTTTACAATACTTTTCCCATTTAAGGAAACTGTCTTTTGCTGAAATCCAATATAAGAAAACACCAACTCACCTTTTCCCTCGGGCACTTTAATTGAATAGTTTCCGTCAAAATCGGAAATCACTCCTATTGTTGTACCTTTCAATAATATGTTTACTCCTAAAAGAGGTTCACCGGTAGTGTCCGACACTTTACCGGTAATGATTAATTCTTTGTCGGCTAATTCCATCGCTGATTCCTTATTCATACGATTCTTAGACAATACAATGTACATGCCTTCTATAGCATAATGCACATCTGTCCCCTTCAACATATCGTTAAGAATTTTGGTAACCGCAGTTTGTTTGGCTTCAACAGAAACCTTCCGAGCCGTATTCACGTTAGAATTAATGATAAATAAATAGTCTGTTTGACTTTCTATAGCTTCTAATATTTTAGTCATAGAGGCATTCTTCGCAGAAAGCGTTACCTTTATATCCTGCGAGTAACCATTGCCGGCATATAAACTAAAAACAGAAGCAAAAAGTAAGATAAATGTGATTCTCATAATCTTGAAAAGATGTTTAATTCGTAATTTTGGGGGATATAAACCGTCCACCAAAGCATTTTTTTTCATATCTTTGCAATGTATTAGTAATTAATAGATTTAATAGAATTTATGCTAATTCAAAGGAAGAATATCAGTATTGTAGTCAAGCCTTACTGATGTTCTTTTTTTTAAGTTTCCTCAATATTTCATAGGCTTTGTTTTATTTTATATATATGATGTGCTTATCTCTATCTCTCTCAAAAACAAAATTCACATCTTTCTGTAATACTCTAAGTGCATAGTTTACACCATCTGTTTGCCGAAATTTTCCTGTGCAACGATAGCTCAACACATTCTTATTTTCAACTTTAATAGTGATTCCGTAACATTTTTCAAACTTAGTCATGATATTTAAGAAAGATTCATTATTAAAACAAACAAGACCTTCAATCCAACGATATACATTATAATCTTGTATGTGTGCACTCTCTAACTTACCTCCTCTCAAATAAGCCATTTCGTTCGGCTTTAACAGCAACTGAGCATTTCCTCTTTTCACCCTTACCGAACCTTCCATCAAAGAAGTTATAAATGCGTTATTATCAGAATAAGCTTCTACATTAAATTTAGTTCCCAATACTTCAACTTTTCCTTTACTCGTTTCCACTACAAAAGGCTTCTTTTTATTATGGCTTACTTCAAAATAAGCTTCTCCGTCTAATATAACTTTTCGTTCATCGGCAGCAAAAATCGTAGGATACTTTATTTGGGAGCGTGAATTTAGCCATACATTAGTACCATCAGGCAATTCGATGTTAATACGTTGTCCTGCAGGTACCGTAATCGTTTGTAAGGCTAATTCTTCTGAACTTTTAGTAAAATATTGAAAAGAGAAAGTAGCAACTAGAGTGATAACAGCAACAGCAGCTATCTTTATCAGCTCTCGAACCTTAAACTTACCCAACGAGGCATTCGTAATATCAGATGAAAAAGAACTCTCATCTGACAGTAACAAGATAGAATCAAATATTTTTCTTTCTTTATAAAATTCCTTTTCATTATCGGTAGAAGATTCCATCCATTCCCGTATCTGCATCTCCTCTTGTATAGTAGCGGAATTCTGAAAAAACTTATATAATGTCTCTTTATTCATGTTTTGTTTGTTTATAATCAAGCGTCTTCAAATTCAAGCGCTACACATTAAGCAAATGAAAATAGTATATCCCTAGTTAGAATATCCATTATTTTATTAATTGAGCAGGAAGAAACATAGGATAGGAAAATAATCTTTAAGCCCGACACGGAATTCTTTTAAGGCTTTATTAATGTGAAATTCCACACCTTTAGTACTGATTTTCAACTCGGCAGCTATCTCTTTATGCGACATGTTTTTCATCCTACTCATTATAAATATTAATCGAGTGCGTTCGGGGAGATTTTCTAATATTTCATTTACAAGTTCTTGCATTTCGGCGGTAAAAAGTTCCTCCGGTTCGCAAGCTTGCAAGGAAGAGATTCTAGTATTCAGTTCCCATTGGGCATGAGCCACCATTTTATCTGCAACTTCATTTTCCAATTGCAAATGTTGTAAGTAGTTCAAGCATTTATGTTTGATAACAGTAAAAATATAGGCAGGTATATTACTATCATTCTCCAAATTTTGCCTGTTTTCCCAATAATACAATAGAGAATCGATCGCATAATCTTCCGCCAAAGCAATATTGTGTACGTAAGACTGTGCGAATCGAATAAACTTCTCTTTGTAATCGAAAAACAATTTATTAAAGGCGGCTAAATCTGAAGCTTCATTCATACTTTAGTATTTTATAGACAGATACAAAGATATTAATAAAAATCATTTATCAGAAAGAATAATCACAAAAGAATTTCACAACTCTCATTTCTGATTTTACAATGATTTCGCTTCTTTTTACCGTATTATAATCTCATCAGTAAAGAGCCACCCTCCCTCAATTCCACTTGACAAAGCCTGATAGCGCACATATTGTGTGGCAATTTTTCCTGTCCATTGATAATTGCGAAAAGCAAGTTTCTCGTATGTGGTAGGCAAAAACGTAGAAATGCGTTTCAATTCTACAAAATTCTTCCCATCAAGAGAGGTAGAGATAATAACCTCACGAGGCAACCACACATAAGGACCGGATAGTTGCATAAACTCGGCTGCTATAGAATGAATTTTTGTTTCTTTTCCTAAATCAACCGTCACATCAATATTTGTATTTAAAAAACCTTGCCAACGCTTATCTCCGTAAGTCCAACCGCCACGCTTTCCGTCTACCAAAGCAGAATCTCCACCGGCTGCGTATTTAGTAGCATATGGGATAGCATACTTTACCGATTTATTTAGAGCAAGATGACTTATCGGGCTTGCTGCTTCTTTGCGTTCACCTACTTCTTTGCTTAAATCAAAAGGATGATAGCCATTCTTTTGAAGCCAACAAACCTCGTTAAGGGCACGAAGATGAAAATCTGCCCAATCTTTCTTTTCCGGCTGCGTCCAAGCAACTTCAGCCAAAGCCAATAATCGGGGATAAATCATGTATTCAGTATGTTCGGGTGTAGACATGTATTCTGCCCATACATTTGCTTGTACTCCCATTATATACTGTGCTTCGCTAGGTGTTAATGTCTTAGGGACAGGATTGTAAGAATAAACTTTTTGTAAGGGCAAATATCCACCGATAGCATCGGGTTGAGTAAGAGGAGCGTCTTGACAACCGTCCAGATAGCAATATTCGCCCGGAGTCATAATAACTTGATGTCCGGATTTAGCTGCAGTAATGCCTCCTTCTTCACCTCTCCACGACATAACCGTAGCTTCAGGAGGCAATCCTCCTTGTAATATTTCGTCCCATCCAAGTAATTTACGATGATGAGCAACTAAATATTTTTCTATCCTTTTTATAAGATAGCTTTGCAATTCTTCTTCGTCTTTCAAACCTTCTTTCTTGATGCGTTGTTGACACAACGAACAAGCTTTCCATGCTGATTTCTCTGCTTCATCTCCTCCTATATGAATATATTCGGAGGGAAAGAGTGTCATTACTTCATCCAACACATTTTGCAGAAAAGAGAACGTTTCCTCTTTACCCACGCACAGTTCGGAATTTACGTACGGTTTGCCGGAACAAGCGAGTTGCGGATATACAGCTAACACTTCTTCGGAATGGCCGGGCATCTCTATTTCGGGAATCACAGTAATGAATCGCTCACGAGCATAAGCAACCACTTCGCGTATATCTTCTTGAGTATAATATCCTCCTTGCGCTGCTGAATCTTCTTTTGCACAATATTTTCCACCACCTTTCCACCATGCTTTCCAATCAGGAAACGCTCGATAAGCAGTCTGTTCCGTAAGTTCAGGATACTTCTTTATTTCTATTCTCCAGCCTGCGCCATCGGTCAAATGCCAATGAAAACGATTTAACTTATAACGAGCCATCGCATCCAATTGCTTCTTTACAAACTCTTTGCTCTTAAAATGGCGAGATACATCTAAGTGTAGCCCACGATAAACAAAGCGAGGAGAATCGGTTATAGACAAACAAGGTAGCGCAAAAGTATCTTTTTCTTGCTTCACTAATTGCAGCAGTGTTTGAAAACCATAAAACAATCCGGCTCCACCTCTAGCTGTTATTTTCACACACTTATCGGTCACCGATAGTTGATAAGCTTCATCGGTATCAAAAGTAATAGAATCATTCTTTATAATAAAGTTTATAATCGCTTCTTTAGTACTATCGGCTGTCTCTTGCAAAGACAAAGGAGACGCCTTTAGGTATCCACACAACAAGGTATTTTCATCCCCTTTCAAATTAGTAAAGAACGCTGTTTGTTTCGGTAGTTTAATAACCCCCTTTCCCCATTCTACACTTTGTGGTTGTGGTATGACAGATAGAGAAACATTTTTAGGAGTACATCCAATCAATAATAACAACAAAATAAGATACGGATAAATGTGTTTTTGTGCTTGCATCATGAGTAGTCGATTTAAATTAACAATATTTCCTCGTAGTAAGTAAAGCAATTGAAAAAAGAAATGCCCTATTACTTTACTCTTTTTTTTTGTTTTATTATCATTTCAGAAAAAAACTTTGGGCTAAATTCATCGGGGAATATAGGATAAAACTGAAGACTTCTGAAATAATATTAGCATGTTGATAACTTCTTTAAATATTTTCACCTAATATTGTAGAGAATTGTGAGGGAATGTGTAATTTTACAGCTTTAAGCAGCAAACATTCCTTTAATATGAATGCCTCACAATAAAACAAAGATTATGAACGACAAAATTGCATATCATGTACCGGTACTACTCAAAGAAAGTGTAGACGGAATGGATATACAGCCCGACGGCACTTATGTAGATGTGACGTTCGGAGGAGGGGGGCATTCAAAAGAGATATTAGTCCGTTTGGGAAAAGACGGCAAATTATTGGGATTTGACCAAGACGAAGATGCGGAGAAAAATATAGTAAACGACAAACGTTTTATCTTTGTACGTAGCAACTTCCGCTATTTGAGTAACTTTCTTCGCTATCACGACATCGAAAACGTAGACGCTATCCTTGCCGACCTAGGAGTATCGTCGCACCATTTTGATGATTCGGAACGTGGCTTTTCTTTTCGTTTCGATGGCAAGTTGGATATGCGTATGAACAAGAGAGCAGGAATGACAGCCGCTGACATTGTAAATACGTACGAAGAAGAACGGCTTGCCAACATCTTCTATCTCTATGGGGAGCTAAAAAACAGTCGCAAGTTGGCATCAGTTATTGTAAAGTCACGCGCCGACAAATTGATAGAAACCATCGAAGACTTCTTAACAATCATCAAACCTCTGTTTGGACGAGAAAAAGAAAAGAAAGAGTTAGCAAAAGTGTTTCAATCTTTACGTATAGAAGTCAATCAAGAGATGGAAACTCTCAAGGAGATGTTGTTTGCCGCTACCAAAGCACTCAAACCCGGAGGAAGATTGGTCGTCATCACCTATCACTCTTTAGAAGACAGAATGGTGAAAAACATTATGAAGACGGGAAACGTGGAAGGAAAAGCCGAACAGGACTTCTTTGGCAATCTACTTACCCCTTTCAAACTAATCAATAATAAAGTGATTATACCCGATGAAGCGGAGATAGAAAGAAATCCAAGATCGAGGAGCGCAAAGTTAAGAATAGCAGAAAAGAAATAAAAGATTAGAAAGATGGAAGAGATAACAAACAACATAGAGCAACCAATAGAGAAAGAAGCTAAAAAGCCCAAAGACTCACATCAAAAGATGTCGCTCAAAAATATATTGGGTGGAGATATCTTAGCCAATGACTTCTTCAAAAGACAGACTAAATTGTTAGTGCTAATCATGTTCTTTACTATCATATACATCAGCAATCGCTACACGTGCCAACAAGAGATGATAGAGATAGACCAACTTAAAAAAGAACTAACTGACATCAAATACGATGCACTCACACGTTCTTCGGAACTAATGGAGAAAAGCAGACAATCGCGTATAGAAGAATATATATCTACCCAAGAAAGTGAATTGCAAACTTCAACCAATCCGCCCTATCTAATTAAGAAATAAAGAAATGGCTATCAATAGAAAAAACATAATGTCTCGCTACTTCTCCATCATCTTGTTGATGGGATTGGTGGGGGTGGCTATTATTGTTAAGGCAGGCATTGTGATGTTCGCCGAAAGACAATATTGGAAAGATGTAGCCGACCGTTTCATAAAAGAAAACGTGACCGTGAAACCAAATCGCGGAAACATTATCTCTTCAGACGGAAAATTGATGGCAAGTAGTCTGCCCGAATATAAGATATATATGGACTTCAAAGCAGGAGGCGAAACAAAAGACACCATGTTGGTGCACCATCTAACGGAGATATGCGAAGGATTACACAAAATATTCCCGGATAAAAGCGCGGAAGAATTTAAAAGCCACTTACAAAAAGGAAGAAAAAGAGGCAGCCGTAATTATCTAATCTATCCTAAACGGATTTCGTATATCCAATACAAAGAAGCACGTCAGCTACCGGTATTCAATCTAAATAAATACAAGGGAGGTTTCCACGAATTAGCTTTCAATCAACGTAAAAAGCCTTTCGGCTCGTTAGCGACCCGTACTTTAGGCGATTTATATGCTGACGTAGCTCAAGGAGCAAAGAACGGACTGGAATTATCTTTCGACTCCATACTTAAAGGAACAGATGGCATCACTCACCGACAAAAGGTAATGAATAAGTATTTGAATATCACCGACCTTCCTCCCGTTGACGGTTGCGACATCATAACCACCATTGATGTAGGTATGCAGGATATAGCAGAAAAAGCGTTGGTAGATATGTTGAAAAAAATAGATGGAAACGTGGGTGTAGCCGTACTCATGGAAGTGAATACCGGGGAAGTAAAAGCAATTGTTAACATGACCAAATGCGCAGATGGTAACTATTACGAAATAAGAAACAATGCTATCTCAGACATGATGGAACCGGGTTCTACCTTTAAGACGGCTTCGATTATGGTTGCCTTAGAAGATGGAATGATTACGCCAAAAGATGGAGTAGATACAGGTAATGGAGTAATGATGATGCACGGAAGACCAATGAAAGACCACAATTGGACTCGAGGAGGCTATCAATATCTTACCGTTCCTCAAATACTGATGAAGTCGAGCAATATTGGTGTATCGTACTTAATAGATAGCCATTACTTCAACAATCCCGATAAATTCGTAGATGGGCTACATCGCATGAGCCTCAACCAACCATTACATCTCCAAATAGGCGGAGAAGGAAAACCAAATATTCGCCGTCCCAAAGACGGACGTTGGTCTAAAACAGCTCTTGCATGGATGTCTATCGGATACGAAACCCAATTACCTCCTATTAATACACTTACTTTTTACAACGCCATCGCAAACAATGGAGTAATGGTACGCCCTAAATTTGTAAAAGCAGCCGTAAAAAACGGAGAGATAGTAAAAGAATATCCTACCGAAATAATTAATCCGGCAATCTGTTCTCAAAGAACTTTAAAGCAAATTCAAGAAATATTAGAGAAGGTCGTTAGCGAAGGCTTAGGTAAAGCTGCCGGGTCTAAACAATTCCACGTATCGGGCAAAACAGGAACAGCTCAAATCTCACAAGGAAGCGGAGGATATAAAACAGGAAGAACAAACTATTTAGTAAGCTTTTGTGGATACTTTCCTTCCGAAGCACCTAAGTATAGTTGTATTGTAGCTATTCAAAAAGCAGGACTACCCGCATCCGGCGGTCTCATGGGCGGAGGTGTATTTAGTAAAATTGCGGAAAGAGTATATGCTAAGAACTTGAGCGCAGACTTATCTCACGCCATCGATTCTAACACGGTAGTGATTCCAAATGTAAAAGCAGGCGATATGACAGAAAGTAAATATGTATTAGATGCTTTGAACGTACAAACACAATTGCAATATACCCCAACTTCACTCAACAGCCCGATATGGGGGAATGCACAAGAAAATCCAAGAATGGTAATGCTCAGCAAGCACGAAACATCTAAAAATCTTGTTCCTTCCGTCATTGGAATGGGCGCAAAAGATGCTGTTTATCTATTGGAAAGCAAAGGATTAAAAGTATCTCTCGCAGGGATAGGGAAAGTAAAATCACAAACGATACCACAAGGTACATTAATAGTAAAAGGACGAACCATCGGTCTATATCTTAAATAACAACTAAGCAAAGGGATATATGGAACTAAAAGAATTAATAAAAAGCTTATCGATAAAGCAAACATTGGGAAACTGTGTCCAAGAAATTACCGGAGTAAATATGGATTCACGCCTCATAAAGCCGGGGCATCTATTTGTAGCCGTAAAAGGTACTCAAACTGATGGACACGCTTATATTGCAAAAGCTATAGAGAAAGGAGCAACAACTATTGTATGTGAAGAACTTCCTGACACTCTAATAGCAGGAGTAGCTTATATTCAAGTAGCCGATAGCGAAGATGCAGTGGGCAAAATAGCGACTTGCTTTTATGGGAATCCAAGTTCTCAATTCCAATTAGTAGGAGTTACGGGAACAAATGGAAAGACAACCATTGCCACCTTATTATATGATACATTCCGTTACTTCGGTCATAAAGTTGGATTAATCTCCACCGTATGCAATTATATAGACAACGAAGCCGTCCCTACCGACCATACTACTCCCGACCCTATTACGCTAAATTGTTTATTGGGACAAATGGCAGCAGCTGGTTGTGAATATGTTTTCATGGAAGTTAGCTCTCATTCCATTGCTCAAAAAAGAATAAGCGGACTAAAGTTTACCGGAGGTATCTTCACAAACCTTACTCGCGACCATTTAGATTATCACAAAACGGTAGAAAACTATCTAAAGGCAAAGAAACTATTCTTCGACAACTTACCTAAAGATGCATTTGCCATCACAAACTTAGACGATAAAAACGGTTTAGTGATGACACAAAATACGAAAGCTAAAGTATATACTTATTCTCTACGCAGCCTTTGCGACTTCAAGGGAAAGATTCTCGAATCACACTTTGAGGGAATGATTCTTAACTTCAACGAAAGAGAATTGGCGGTTCAGTTTATCGGAAAATTTAATGCCTCTAATCTTCTTGCCGTATTTGGTGCTACCTGTCTATTAGGTAAAGGAGAAGAAGAAGTTCTTATTGCGTTAAGCACTCTTCATCCCGTAACCGGACGCTTCGACTCCATGCGTTCGCCCGGCGGATATACGGCTATCGTAGATTATGCTCACACACCGGATGCTTTAGTAAATGTATTAAATGCTATTCACGAGGTACTCGAAGGAAAAGGGAAAGTAATCACCGTAGTAGGCGCAGGTGGTAATAGAGATAAAGGCAAACGCCCCATCATGGCTAAAGAATCCGTGAACGGAAGCGATCGGGTAATTATTACCTCCGACAATCCACGCAACGAAGAACCGCAAGATATTATCAACGATATGCTCGCCGGACTTACTGCTGAAAACCGAAAAAAAGTACTTGTCATCATCGACCGTAAAGAAGCTATCCGTACCGCATGTATGTTAGCTGAACCAAACGACGTGATATTAGTGGCAGGCAAAGGGCATGAAGATTATCAGGAAATAAAAGGAGTTAAGCATCACTTTGATGATAAGGAAGTATTGAGGGAAGAATTTAAAACATTGTAACTATGCTATATTATCTATTTCAATATTTAGAGAAACTTAATTTCCCCGGAGCAGGAATGTTTACCTACGTATCTTTTCGAGCGTTAATGGCAATCATCCTATCGTTGCTTGTCTCCGCAATCTTTGGTAAGCACTTTATCAATTTATTAAAGAAAAAGCAGATAACAGAGACTCAAAGAGATGAATCAATAGATCCGTTTAATGTAAACAAAAAAGGCGTACCCACAATGGGGGGTATCATCATCATTGTAGCCATCCTTATACCTTGTTTATTGCTAGGTAAATTAGGCAATATCTATATGATTCTCATGCTTATCACTACCATTTGGCTAGGAACTTTAGGCTTTTTGGACGATTATATTAAAGTCTTTAAAAAGGACAAAGAAGGGCTACACGGCAAATTCAAGATTATCGGTCAGGTAGGATTAGGATTGATAGTGGGTCTCACTTTATATTTAAGCCCGAGCGTAGTTATTCGCGAAAATGTGGAGATACAGCGAGGAGGAGAAGTTGTTGAAGTGATACACAAAAGTCAAAATGAAAAGTCTACTAAAACGACTATCCCATTCTTTAAGGGAAACAATCTCGATTATGCCAACATAGTAGCTTTTGCAGGCGATTATGCTCAACCTATTGGATGGATTATTTTTGTGTTAGTTACTATTTTTGTAGTAACTGCCGTATCCAACGGTGCTAATTTAAACGATGGTATGGACGGTATGGCAGCGGGAAATTCTGCTATTATAGGACTTACGCTCGGGATACTCGCCTATGTATCTAGTCATATTGAGTTTGCGGGATACTTAAATATCATGTATATTCCCGGTAGTGAAGAGTTAGTAATTTATATTTGCGCATTCATCGGAGCTTTAATTGGATTCCTTTGGTACAATGCCTTCCCTGCACAAATATTTATGGGCGATACCGGTAGTTTAACCATTGGTGGTATTATTGCAGTCTTTGCCATCATTATCCACAAAGAATTATTAATTCCTATCCTATGTGGTATGTTCTTGGTGGAGAATCTATCCGTAATCTTACAGGTGCGATACTTTAAGAAAGGGAAAGCAAAAGGAGTGGTACAACGTATTTTTAAGCGTACCCCTATTCATGATCATTTCCGAACCACAATAGCACAATTAGACCCCAACTGCAGTTATATGTTCACTAAACCGGCCAATGTGTTTCACGAATCAAAGATAACTGTTCGCTTTTGGATTGTGACTATCGTATTAGCAGCTATCACCATCATTACATTAAAGATTAGATAAGACTAAAAAAAGAACAAGATATGAAACGAATAGTAATATTAGGAGCAGGAGAAAGTGGAGCAGGAGCAGCTGTTTTAGCTCAAAAAGAAGGGTTCGATGTCTTTGTATCAGATATGTCTGTCATCAAAGATAACTATAAAGAACTTCTAGATAGCAAAGACATCAAATGGGAAGAAGGACATCATAGCGAAGAGCTGATTCTAAATGCAGATGAAGTAATTAAAAGTCCCGGCATCCCCAATAATGCTCCTCTAATTCTCAAACTAAAAGAATTGGGAACTCCCATTATCTCAGAAATTGAATTTGCAGGAAGATACACCAATGCTAAAATGATTTGCGTCACCGGTAGCAATGGAAAGACAACTACTGCCTCACTTATCTATCACATATTCAAAAGTGCGGGGTTTAACGTAGGGCTTGCCGGAAATATCGGACAAAGCTTAGCTCTACAAGTAGCGGAATGTAATTACGATTATTACATTATTGAATTGAGTAGCTTCCAACTAGATAACATGTATAAATTCCATGCAAATATCGCCGTATTGATGAATATTACTCCCGATCACCTAGATAGATACGACCATGAGATGCAAAATTATGTTGATGCAAAATTTCGTATCATACAAAACCAAACAGACGAAGATGCTTTTATTTTTTGGAATGATGACCCGATTATTCAACGAGAACTTAAGAAATACGGACTTCGTGCACAACTCTGTCCCTTTGCCATTACTAAAAAAGAAGGTGTAAAAGCCTACACAGAAGAAAATAAGTTGTGCTTTACCACTCCTATGGCTTTCAATATGGAACAAGAAGAATTAGCTCTTACCGGAACTCACAATCTATATAATTCCATGGCAGCCGGTATTTCTGCTAACTTAGCCGGCATTCGGAAAGAAAACATCCGCATAGCATTGAGCGATTTCAAAGGCGTAGAACACCGATTGGAAAAGGTGACTCGTGTTCGTGGTATTGACTTTATCAACGATTCAAAAGCCACAAACGTAAATTCTTGTTGGTACGCTCTACAAAGTATGACCGCTCCTACAGTGCTCATTCTTGGAGGGAAAGATAAAGGGAACGATTATACCGAAATAGAAGAATTGGTAAAAGAAAAGTGCAACGCTTTAGTATTTTTAGGGTTGCATAACGAAAAGCTTCACGATTTCTTCGACAAACTAGGACTTCCTACAGCAGACGTGCAAAGCATGAAAGATGCCGTAGATGCTTCTTATCAATTAGCAAAGAAAGGAGATACCGTGTTGCTATCACCATGTTGCGCAAGCTTCGATTTGTTTAATAGTTATGAAGACCGAGGAGAACAATTCAAAGAGTGTGTGAGAAACTTATAAATAGACATTCATGGATTTAGTAAAAAACTTATTTAAGGGCGACAAAGTAATTTGGATTATATTTCTCTTTCTTTGTCTTATTTCCATCGTGGAGGTGTTTAGTGCCGCAAGTACACTCACCTATAAGTCCGGAGATCATTGGGGACCTATCACCGAACATAGTGTTATCTTGGTAGTAGGAGTCTGCGTTGTGCTAATTGTACACAACATAAGTTACCGATGGTTTCAAGTTTTTCCGGTTTTTTTAGTTCCTATATCCGCTGCGTTACTTGCTTTTGTTATGCTTATGGGAGTGATGACCGGCGACCGTGTGAATGGAGCTGCCCGTTGGATGAGTTTTTTTGGTGTACAATTTCAACCCTCAGAATTAGCTAAAATGGCTGTGATTATTGCCGTTTCTTTTATCTTATCAAAGACACAAGAGGAAGATGGAGCCAATAACAAAGCTTTCAAATATATCATGATTATCACCGGATTTATCTGTGCGTTGATTGCTCCGGAGAACCTATCAACAGCTGCTTTATTATTTGGTGTTGTCTTCTTAATGATGTACATAGGAAGGGTAGCTATCAAAAAATTGATAGCTTTGATAGCCGTCATCGGATTAGGGGTTGGCTTATTAGTTGCTGTAACCTTTGTTGTTCCCGATAACACAGACATACCTCTACTTCATCGCCTCTCTACTTGGAAGTCAAGAATCGTTGGCTTTGCGGAACCCAAAGAAAATGTACCGGCTGCAAAATTTGATATTGATAAAGACGCACAAATAGCTCATGCAAATATTGCTATTGCTACTAGTAACGTGATTGGAAAGATGCCCGGCAATAGTATTCAAAGAGACTTCTTATCCCAAGCTTTTTCCGATTTTATCTTTGCCATCATCATCGAAGAGCTAGGACTTTTTGGAGGGGGATTTATAGTTGCTCTTTACATTTGGTTACTCATACGAGCGGGGCGAATAGCACAAAAATGCGAGCGAACCTTCCCTGCTTTTTTAGTCATGGGAATAGCTTTAATGTTAGTATCACAAGCTATTCTCAATATGAGTGTAGCTGTTGGACTTTTCCCGGTAACAGGACAACCGCTTCCGCTCATTAGTAAAGGAGGAACTTCTACTCTTATCAATTGTGCTTATATCGGCATGATACTAAGCGTAAGCAGGTACACTTCTAAACAAGAAGAAGATAAAGAACAAGCTAAAGAAGAAGCCGCCAAAGTAACAGAAGAAGCACAAAAAGAGACCGATGAAAATATAATAGAAGAAAGTTTAGTTTAAACAATCTATTTATAAGTATTTATTCATACTTTTGTTGATACGTATCAACATTACACGTTATGGAAGAAAATTTAAGAATTATTATCAGTGGAGGAGGTACAGGAGGACATATTTTTCCTGCTATTTCTATTGCTAATGCAATTAAAGAGCAGCATCCAAACACACAAATTCTATTCGTAGGAGCTGAAGGTAGAATGGAAATGCAACGTGTTCCAGCCGCAGGATACGAAATTAAAGGTCTTCCGATAAGCGGATTTGACCGCAAACATTTGTTTAAGAATTTTGCTGTGCTTTATCAACTTGCTAAAAGTCAAATTCAAGCATACAGCATAATTAATAAGTTTAAACCTCATGCCGCAGTAGGCGTGGGTGGTTATGCCAGCGGTCCTACTTTAAAGACAGCGGGAATGATGGGAATACCTACATTAATACAAGAGCAGAACTCCTATGCGGGAGTTACCAATAAGCTATTAGCTAAAAGTGCCAAGAAAATTTGCGTTGCCTACGATGGAATGGAAAAGTTCTTCGAAAAAGAAAAGATTATTCTTACCGGTAATCCCGTTCGTCAAGGTTTGCTTACTAGTAAAGTAACAAAAGTAGAAGCATTAAAAACATTCGAATTGAATAGCGACAAGAAAACAATTCTTATATTAGGAGGTAGCTTAGGAGCACGCACCATCAACCAATGCATGATGGCAAATATTGAAAAGATTAAAAGTTCCGACATACAATTCATTTGGCAGACCGGAAAGATATATTACGATAAAGTGATGGAAGCCATAAAAGGTGAAGAAAAAATACCTAATCTTCATGTTACGGATTTCATTTCTAATATGGAGAATGCCTATGGAGCTGCAGATCTTATTATATCTCGTGCAGGAGCCGGTTCTATCTCTGAATTCTGTTTACTAAAAAAACCGGTGATTCTAGTACCATCACCCAATGTGGCAGAAGACCATCAAACTAAGAATGCTTTAGCTTTGGTAAACAAGGAAGCTGCTATTTACGTAAAAGACAGTGAAGCTATCGAAAAGCTATTTGATGTAGCCATAGAGACTATCAAACAAGATACTGTTCTTACTAAATTAAGCGCAAATATCGTTCAACTAGCTTTCCCAAACTCTGCAAATGTTATTGCCGAAGAAGTTTACAAGTTGGCGATTAAATACAAAGACGAACATGGATATTAAAACGATAAAATCAGTCTACTTCATCGGTGCAGGAGGCATTGGTATGAGTGCATTAGTACGTTATTTCCTTTCTAAAGGGAAAAATGTCGGAGGCTACGACCGTACCCCCAGTGAATTAACCGAAAAATTAATAAAAGAAGGAGCAAAGATTCACTATGAAGAAGGTGTCAGCTTTATTCCACAAGAATATTTAGACAAAAAGACTACTTTGGTTATCTATACACCCGCCATTCCGCAAGAACATACAGAGTTGATGTATTTTACGCAGAACAATTTTGAAATCTACAAGCGTTCGCAAGTATTAGGCATGATTACTCGTACGGAACAAGGTCTTTGCGTGGCAGGTACTCACGGTAAAACAACCACTTCCACGATGGCTGCTCATCTGTTGCATCAATCAAAAGTTGATTGTACTGCTTTCTTAGGGGGCATTTCTAAAAATTATGGTACTAACCTTATTCTTTCCGATAAAAGTAAATTTGTAGTTATCGAAGCCGATGAGTTCGACCGTTCGTTCCATTGGTTATCTCCGTATATGTCGGTTATTACAGCCACCGACCCCGACCATTTGGATATATATGGAACAGCCGAAGCCTATCTGCAAAGCTTTGAGAAATACACTACTCTCATTCAACCGGGAGGCTGTTTAATCATTCGCAAAGGAATCAGTTTAATTCCGAAAGTACAAAAAGGAGTAAAAGTCTATACTTATTCCAAAGATGAAGGAGACTTCCATGCAGAGAATATACGCATCGGGAATGGCGAAATATACTTCGACTTTGTTACTCCATCCGAAACTATCAAAGATATTCAATTGGGAGTGCCGGTAAGCATTAATATAGAGAACGGAGTGGCAGCAATGGCTCTTGCGTTACTCAATGGAGCAACCGCAAAAGAGATAAAGAGTGGTATGGCTAGTTTTAGAGGAGTAGATAGAAGATTCGATTTTAAAATAAAAAATGATAAAGTTGTATTCTTAAGCGACTATGCTCATCACCCTTCTGAAATTAAGCAAAGCATCTTATCTATACGCGAACTTTATAAGGATAAAAAGATTACAGCAATCTTTCAGCCTCATCTCTATACTCGCACACGTGATTTTTATAAGGAGTTTGCCGATAG
>JAVVPX010000035.1:0-22474 GCA_036655555.1 Bacteroidaceae bacterium
GGGAGGTGATAGTTTAAGAAGTCTTCAGTATTATTTTTAAAATGGACAGTATTATTTTAAAAGTCTTCAGTATTATACCGACACTTTTCAAAGAAATAAAAAAAGGAACGTATCCGTGTCAAATGAATAAAAAAAAAGGTTTCACAAGCTTAACTTGCAAAACCTTTTTCTGTGGGCGCTGAGGGATTCGAACCCCCGACCCTCTGGGTGTAAACCAGATGCTCTGAACCAGCTGAGCTAAGCGCCCAATATTTCGAAAGGAAGTGTACGGAAAACGTTCGTGGGCGCTGAGGGATTCGAACCCCCGACCCTCTGGGTGTAAACCAGATGCTCTGAACCAGCTGAGCTAAGCGCCCGTACACTTTCGTTTCAAAAGCGATGCAAAGATACTGCTTTCAATGAAATCTCCAAAATATTTATCATTTATTTTTATATACTCTCACAATTAAAATACAAACGAATTGAATATCAGTTATAAGCAAGAGCACTTTTGGGGTTATTTGCATTCAGCTCATCGGTCATCCGCTGAAAATTAGCTCGTTTACGAATCTAGAAACACTTGTTACTGAATTGTAATCTATCTGATACAAGGATGTTTTTTTATTGAAATAGTTCTGTCATCTTATCTCCTCATCTTTGCATCGAAAATAAAAATGAAAAGATGAGTATCAAACAACAACGAACTAAAACTTTCTGTCTTTGCATTCTGCTTTCCTTATCTTCCATGGCATCCGTCATCAAAGGAGTCATTATCGACAAACAAACCAAAGAGCCTTTAATTGGAGCCACAGTGCAAGTGGTAGGTACGACTTTGGGTGTTACAAGCGATTTAGATGGAAACTATGAACTGACAACCCAAGGTAAGCAACCTTATGCTATTGAAGTAAAATACGTGTCGTACAAGACAATTCGTTTGGAACAAATAAATCCAAAGGATATGCGACAACTGATTCTCAATTTCGAGATGGAAGCGGACACCAAGGAGATAGATGAAGTGATGGTGATAGGTCGCAAGAATTTAGAAAACGAAAAAGCACTCCTTTTAGAACGTCAATCGGCATCTATTGCTATTGAGAATATGGGTGCAAAGGAAATGAGTCTAAAAGGTATATCTACGGTAGCCGACGGCGTGAAAAAGATTACAGGCATTTCGTTGGCGGAAGCCGGACAATTAGTAGTGCGTGGGTTAGGCGACCGATATAGTGCTACCACTCTTAACGGATTGCCTATCGCTTCGCCCAATCCGGACAATAAATTGATTCCGCTCGATCTCTTCCCCTCCTCTACCGTAAAAAACATCACAGTGAGCAAGGTGTATCAAGCGAGTGAATTTGCCGATTATTCGGGTGCCCATATCGACATTAGTACTAGAGAAAATACAGGAAATGATTTTTTCTCACTTTCTTTGAGCACAGGTGGAAAGGTAAACACCTTATTGGGTGAGTTCTATCAAAGTGACCGCATAGGAACTAGACTGAAAACAAACAGCTTATCTTCTCACATCAAAGACATGAGTGCAAGTACTTTTGCTGATTATGCAAAGAAAAACGACCCCTTCGGTACTTCCTTTTCTATCTCCAACAACAAGGCTTTGCCTGATTTAGGAGGAACAATAGGAATAGGGAAAAGTTGGGATATAGGAAAAGGGAAATTAAGCATACTCGGGTCTTTAGGTATAGACAATGAGCAGCAAACTCTTAAAGATGCTTATATTACGACATTAAATGCGCAAGGTGAAAAAATAAATAATTTCGCTTACGATGGTTACACTACGGAACAAAAGATGGCTGCTTTAGTCAGTGTAGGTTATTCTTTCCGAAAGTCAGACCGAGTTGGTTACACCTTATTCTTTGCTCGCAATGCTGTTGATGATTATAAACTTCGCGAGGGTTACGATTACGAAGGTGTAAACCTAATAGGTAGCAACAGCACCTTTCATGTCTACCGTTTGCTTAATCATCAGCTCAGTGGATTACATCAATTAAGTTCTCGATGGAAATTAAATTGGAGCGGATCGTATGGAAGCACGTCGAGCGATGAACCCGACCGTCGCCAAGTGATGTATCGTCGAGACGAAGACAAGTTATCTTTATTTAAGCTTAATAAGCAAGAAACGATGCGTTACTTTGGTGAATTGAGTGAAACAGAATGGGTGGGAGATGTACGATTAAGCTATCAGTTTGGAGAAAATAATTTAGTTCGATTCGGAGGAACATACAAAGATAAAAGCAGAGATTATTATTCTACCCGTTTCTACTACAATCTCAATAAATTAAATCCAAGTATTGATAACATATACAATACCGATGGTTTTCTTAACCAAGAAAATATAGCCAATGGCAATATTTCCCTCACCAAAGATGCCCAGCCAAAGTCTAAATACTTTGCCGGTAACACCCTATCAGCTGCCTTTGCCGAAGTAGATTATTATCCGCTATCCTCGCTACTTGTTAATGCAGGATTAAGATACGAACAGGCTGACCAATGGGTACGTTATTGGACAGATGGAGGTACTGAAAAGAAATCAACTCTTAACAAAGGAGACTTTTTCCCGGCACTAAATTTGAAATATACAATCAACCCTAAGAATATACTTAGGCTATCAGCTTCTCGTACTGTCACTCGTCCCTCGTTTATCGAGATGGCTCCTTTCTTATACAAAGAATCATATGGTAGTGCTGAAGTCAGAGGTAACGATGCTTTGCAAAATGGATATAATGTAAATATAGACCTTCGCTACGAATACTTTGCGGAAGGGACAAACGATCTATTTGCCGTAACGGCTTATTATAAATCTTTATTAAGTCCGATAGAGCGAGTTCAAGAATCATCAGGAGGCTCGGCTGTTCATTCTTTCCGCAATGCCGACAATGGATTAGCGACAGGATTGGAAATAGAATTTAGAAAAGAAATCATCAAAGATTTATTACGAATAGGGATGAATGCTTCGTATATGTACACCAACGTGGTACTTCCCGAAAATGGAGGTGTTTATACCGATAGTCAACGAGCATTGCAAGGTGCGTCTCCTTATTTGGTCAACGCAGATGTTAGCTACACACCTCAGCTAAAAAGTTCTCGTTTAGCTCTTTCGCTACTCTATAATTTGCAAGGTCCACGCATACAGACAGTAGGCATTTATGGAGTAGGTAATATTGTGCAAAGTCCGCTTCATGCACTCGATTTCATAGCCAATTGCCAATTCAATCAACATTGGTCTGTGAAACTACAAGTAAAAGACTTGCTCAACAGCACGGTACGCTTCACCCAAGAAGTGAAGAAAACGGGCGAAGAAATAGAGGTAGAAGCTTTCCAACCCGGTATTGGTGGACAACTTAGCGTAACATATCAATTTTAATCAATAGGTATTTAGTATTTAAACTAATTTAAAAAAAAGAGTATGAAAACAATGAAATTCAAATTAATGTCTTTAGTTATCGGCGCTTTATGTGTGACTTTTGTATCTTGTAAAAACGACGATAGTCCGATTACAGAACAAGGAAATGAACAAGAATTAAAAGGAGAATTAACAGCCGACCGCACACTAAAGTCCGGCAATACTTATTCCTTGACAGGTGGCTATCATGTAAAATCGGGAGCTAAGTTAACTATCGAAAAGGGAGTAACCATTATAGCTAAGGACGATGATATTGTAGATTATATTTTAATAGAACAAGGCGCGAAGATTGATGCACAAGGAACTTCCGATAGTCCTATCGTGATGACCTCCGAAAAGAAAGAAGCCGGTGCTTGGGGTGGTATTCATATTTGCGGAAAAGCACCAATCAACGTAACCGGTGCAAGTTCTAAATCAGAAATAGGCGATGCTTTGTACGGAGGTTCGGCAGCTAACGATAATTCAGGTATATTACGTTACATACGTATTGAATATGCAGGATATGCTTTCAGTGAAGAAAAAGAAGCTAACGGATTCACTTTCTATGGAGTTGGTAATGGCACAACAATAGAATACCTGCAAGCTTATAAAGGCTCAGATGATGGTTACGAATGGTTTGGTGGTACAGTAAATGTAAAACATCTAGTATCTACCGGCTCTAGTGATGATTCTTTTGATTGGACAGAAGGTTGGAGCGGTAAAGCTCAGTTTTTAGTAGCTTATCAAGGCACCAACGATTATGATTGCGATTGCCTAATTGAAGCCGACAATAATGGCAAAGACTTTGCTGCTAGCCCCTGTTCGTTCCCCATTCTAGCCAATCTTACTTTAATTGGTAATAGCTCCACAAAAAACAATAGGGGTATTCGCTTACGTGCAGGTACAAAAGTCAAAATATATAATGCACTAGTAAAAGGTAAAGCTAATTGTTTGACTACAGAGACAATAGAAACAGAAACAAGTTTACAATCGGGAGAATCTATCCTCGACTATCTCTCTCTCGAAAGTGGTGTTAAGGTAGAGAAGAATATCTACTCTCAAGCGCAGTTTACAGCAAATGCAAATAATGCCATTAATCAAACAATTACTTTTGCCAACAATTACATAGGAACTGTAGCCGGTGGCAAAGATATGAGTTCTGTAGATTCATTCTTTGAAAGAGTAACATATAAGGGTGCAGTAGATTCCACAAATGATTGGACTAGAGGTTGGACTAAATAAAAAGCCTCTTAACAGTGAAATGAAACAGCCACATCGAATACCCGATGTGGCTGTCTTATTTTTAAATTTTTTTCTTCACTATTGCCGGGTTACCAACTGCTATACTATCGTCCGGAACATCTTTTACTACTACCGAACCCGCACCAATAATACATCTATTACCAATTGTCACTCCCGGACAAATAATAGCTCCACCACCTATCCAACAATCATCACCTATAGTAACGGGATAGGCATATTCTGCCGAGCCACGACGTTCTAAATAGTTGATGGGGTGATGCGGAGTATATATCTGCACACAAGGTCCAACCAATGTATGATTGCCAATAGCAATAAATCCTCCATCGAGAAAGGTGCAATTAGCATTCACAAACACTTGCTCACCCAAACGAATACCGTGCCCATGGTCGCAATAAAAAGGAGGACAAATAACGGATGACTTAGGAATGCCGGGGATAAGGTCCTCGAGAAGCACCCGATACTCTTCATCGTAAGTGCTAAAAGCTCTCATCTTTGCGATAAGACTGTTGGCATGGATAAAACTCTTTTGAATTTCGAGGTCGGACATATCCGTTAACTCTTCACTACGCATCTTTTCTATTGCTGTCTTCATTCTTCTGTTTTTGGCTGTCGACCATCAAAATGGCGCAGAGGTAAATAATAAATTCCTTTCATTAGAAAGCGGTTCGTTGTATTCAAAGCCTTCCCAAGAAAATTGTTTCAGTTCTTCCGGATTCTCTATTTTATTTTTCAAGACAAAACGTGTCATCTCTCCTCTCATCATCTTGGTGTAAATAACAATAGTGTTCAACTTCCCATTCTTCCAAACCTTAAAATCGGGAGTTATCACCTCTACCGAATGCGCTACTTTATTCCAATCGAAGAGTTGCTTCATCTCATCGCTAGCAAGGTTTAATAAGATGCCGCTACCCTGTTTCTTAATCGTTTCGATAAAAATGTCGGTAAGTCGCGGACGCCAATATTCAAACATAGAAAGGTCTCCTAAACCGGGCAATTTTACATTTCCCTCCATTCGATAGGGTTTAATAAAATCCAATGGGCGAAGCAATCCGTAACAAAAGGAAGTCAGTCGCAAATGGTCTTGAGCGTAAAGAAGTTCTTCTTGCGTGAAATCTCCGGGATTGATTCGTTTAAACACCATACCGGTATAAGCCATTAATGCCTGCAAAGCCTTTTTGTCGTCAGCATGAAACTCTTGAAAACGATGATAATTCTGCACAGCTAACTTTGCATTAATACGCAATGCCTGCTCAAGTTCATTGACCGATAGCTGCGACATCTCAAACGCAATCTGTGAAGCTTCATCGCCAAATTGAGGAGTCGTTCCCGTGGAAAGAACTATATTAGAGCGTTCGCTCATCGTTTTAGCACACGAAAGAAGAAGTAGCATATAAATAATTGTTAGTTAGTATAAAAAGAAAAGAGAGAAATAAGCCGCACGGTGTAACTTATCTCCCTCTTGTTCTATCTTTATTAATAAGTCTTACTTATATTCCTGCCAGCTCTTTATCTCAATATCTCCCAACTTCATTTCACAGAATGCTTGAATGAAAGCACTTGCTAAACGAGCGTTAGTGATTAATGGAATATTGTGGTCGATAGCTCCGCGACGAATCTTGTAGCCATTAGTTAACTCACGTTTGCTATGGTTCTTAGGAATGTTGATGATAAGGTCGAACTTATGGTCTGCCATCATCTTCATCACATTAATTTCGCTATGTGCGTTTTCATCAGGCCAATATACTGTTTCTACTTCTACACCGGAATCGCCTAAGAACTTAGCCGTACCCTCTGTTGCGTAAATCTTGTAACCTTTGGCTGCAAGCATACGGCTTGCTTCCAACAAATCAACCTTCGACTTCACTGCACCCGAAGAAATCATTACTCCCTTAGTAGGAATTTTGAATCCGGTAGCAATCATAGCACTTAATAATGCTTCAGAAAAATCATCACCAATACAACCTACTTCACCGGTTGACGACATATCTACACCCAATACCGGGTCTGCTTTATGAAGACGAGAGAATGAGAACTGAGAAGCTTTTACTCCAATCCAATCAATATCGAAGGCCGACTTATCGGGACGACTATACGGAGCATCTAACATGATGCGGGTTGCAGTCTCGATAAAGTTACGTTTCAGTACTTTAGATACAAATGGGAAGCTACGAGAAGCACGCAAGTTACATTCTATTACTTTCACATCGTTGTTCTTTGCCAAGAACTGTATGTTGAACGGTCCTGATATATTCAATTCCTTTGCTATCTGACGGCTTACACGTTTGATACGACGAGCAGTCTCGAAGTAAATCTTTTGAGCCGGGAATACCAATGTAGCATCACCGGAGTGTACTCCTGCAAACTCTACGTGTTCCGAAATTGCATACTCTACTACTTCACCATTCTGAGCTACAGCATCGAACTCTATCTCTTTGGTATCTTGCATAAACTGCGACACGACCACCGGATATTCTTTTGAAATATCGGCTGCCATCTGCAAGTATTCTTTCAATTCATCATCGTCATAGCATACATTCATGGCTGCACCCGAAAGTACGTAAGACGGACGAACCAATACCGGATAGCCTACTCTTTCGACAAAATCTTGTACATCTGCCAAGCTGGTAAGTTCTTGCCAAGCCGGTTGGTCTATACCAAGCGTATCGAGCATAGCAGAGAACTTGTTGCGATTCTCGGCACGGTCGATAGAAATAGGAGAAGTACCTAGCACCGGAACTGCCTGACGATGAAGTTTCATTGCCAAGTTATTCGGGATCTGTCCACCTACCGACACAATCACACCACGAGGTTGTTCAAGGTCTATCACATCGAGCACACGTTCAAAAGAAAGTTCATCGAAATAAAGACGGTCGCACATATCGTAGTCCGTTGATACTGTTTCGGGGTTGTAGTTTATCATGATTGACTTATATCCCAACTTACGAGCCGTTTGCACCGCATTTACCGAGCACCAATCAAATTCTACCGAGCTACCAATGCGATAAGCACCGGAGCCCAGCACTACTACCGACTTTTCATTCTTATAATAATTTACGTCGCATCCTTCAACGGCATACGTCATATATAAGTAGTTAGTCAATTCGGGATGTTCCGAAGCAATCGTATTGATACGTTTCACAGCAGGAAGAATACCGAGTTCTTTTCTACGAGCACGTACAGCCAAGTTCTCCTTTTCCATATTACCTTTAGGGTTCAGCACAAAGCGAGCTATCTGAAAATCGGAGAATCCTAAAATTTTAGCTTCTCGAAGCACCTCTGTAGGAATATCTTCTATTTTGTTATATACCGAAAGCTTATTCTTATAATCATGGATATTCTTTAGTTTGCCTAAGAACCAAGGATCTATCTTTGTCAATTCATGGATGCGGTCAATCGTATAACCTTTTCCAAAGCAGCTGCGATAGCAAAAACACGCAAATCGGTTGGTTTATTAAGAGCAGTATCTATATCATCGAACTTCACATCATCGTTGCCTACAAATCCATGCATTCCTTGTCCAATCATACGAAGACCTTTCTGAATAATTTCTTCGAACGATTTACCGATAGACATTATCTCACCTACCGATTTCATGCTCGAACCAATTTCACGAGATACGCCTGCAAACTTAGTTAAGTCCCAACGAGGAATTTTGCAAATATAATAATCGAGCGAAGGAGCAAGATAAGCTGAATTAGCAGTACCCATCTCCCCTATTTGGTCGAGTGTATAACCTAATGCTACCTTAGCAGCCACAAAAGCCAAAGGATAACCGGTAGCCTTAGAAGCTAAAGCCGAAGAACGACTTAATCGAGCATTCACTTCAATCACACGATAATCGTCAGTCTCGGAATTGAACGCATATTGTATATTACATTCTCCCACAATACCTAAATGACGAATACATTTAGTAGAGAGGTCTTGAAGAAGTTTTAATTCCACCTCATCGAGAGAACAAGTAGGAGCTACCACGATGGATTCTCCTGTATGAATACCCAGCGGGTCAAAGTTCTCCATGCTAGCTACTGTGAAGCAGTGGTCGTTAGCATCGCGAATTACTTCAAACTCTATTTCTTTCCATCCTTTCAGCGATTCTTCCACCAATATCTGTGTAGAAAAAGCAAAAGAACTTTCGGCAAGTTTCAAGAACTCTTCTTTGTTCTCGCAAATACCGCTACCCAATCCACCTAAAGCATAAGCTGAACGAACCATTACCGGGAAACCTATCTCTTCGGCTGCGGCAATAGCTGCTTCCATTGTTTCCACTGCACGGCTGTTAGGAGTCTTCATCTCTATCTCATCAAGCTTCTTCACAAAAAGGTCGCGGTCTTCGGTGTACATAATAGCATCTACCGATGTACCCAACACCTTAACTCCGTACTTTGCAAGAATTCCTTTAGTATAAAGTTCCGCTCCGCAGTTCAATGCCGTCTGACCACCAAAAGCTAACAAGATGCCATCCGGCTGTTCTTTCTTGATAATCTCCTCTACAAAATAAGTGGTTACCGGCAGAAAATAAACTTGATCAGCAATTCCCTCGGAAGTTTGGATAGTTGCTATATTTGGATTAACCAAAACTGAATGAATGCCCTCTTCTTTCAGTGCCTTCAATGCTTGCGACCCGGAGTAGTCAAACTCCCCTGCTTGTCCTATCTTTAAGGCTCCTGAGCCTAAGACTAAAACTTTTTTAATTTCCTTTTCCATTGAGAATTTCTGTTTAGTAATTTGTAAGTAAGTTGACTTATGTATTAAAAAAAATGCGTTACCCAAACAAATGGACTAACGCATTATCGAACAATTTAAATATCGTTGCGGAATAGAAAAGAGGTGGACGCTTTCGGGACAATAAGTCCCTAAATCAAAATCTAACCTAGTTTGTTTTTCCTGTTGAATCATTCTTCTTCAAAATTTATGCAAAGTAAGCACTATTTTTTAATAGTGCAAAGCATCGCGCTCATATTTATTATATTTTATCAATTCATTTATGAATGTCGAATAAGATTCATAAACTCCTCTCGGGTTTTTGCTTGATTGAAAGCTCCGGTAAAATCGGAAGTTGTAGTCACTGAATTTTGTTTTTCTACTCCACGCATTTGCATACACATGTGTTTTGCTTCTACTACAACCATTACACCTAATGGGTTTAAGGTATCTTGAATACACTCTTTTATTTGCAAAGTCATACGTTCCTGCACTTGCAAACGATGAGAAAAAATATCTACCACTCGAGCAATCTTGCTCAATCCGGTGATATATCCATTAGGAATATATGCCACATGCACTTTGCCATAAAAAGGCAATATATGATGTTCGCACAATGAAAAAAAATCAATATCTTTCACTATCACCATTTGGCTATAAGCCTCTTTGAACTTGGCGGAGCAAAGCACATCATGGGGATTCATTCGATAGCCTTGGGTTAAGGTAAGCATTGCCTTTGCTACTCGTTCGGGAGTTTTCTGCAATCCTTCTCGTTCTGCATCTTCCCCCAAAAGAGAAAGTATACGCTTATAATTATCCTTAAGTTCTTCTATATTCTCCGACTGCACTTCTTGTTCCAACATCATTTATAATGGTATATTAATTTGTTCGCGTACAATAGATACTTCTTTAAACACTCCCGTGCCTTTCAATTGACGTAGTGTGGCATAAGCTTCCTCCATACTTTTGAAGTCCCCCACACGACATAGCCAACGAGGAGAAGAGAAATGAGTGTAGACCGGCAATTCGGGAAAATATTCTTTCACTTGAGCCGATACCCCCTTAGCTTCTTCCCTTGCCTTACGAGAATTATTTCCTGCATAAACCTGTACTCTATAGCCAACAGCTTTAATCACTTGACGATTAGTTCCCGGAGTTTCGGTAGTTGCGTTGCCTATTAATGCCTGAATACGTGAATCTTGGTGAACAGTCACCGTTCCTTGTCCTGCTACATTCTGTTCCAGACTTCGGACGATATTACCTTGTGCCTGAACAAATAGACAAACGAAAAGAAACAAGTTTAAAAGAGTTATTTTCATTGTTTAATTAGGTAAAAGTAAGATAGCGGATAGTTACGAATTCTTTATTGATTCGTAACTACTCCGCATCATTTTCTCTAAAAGAGAAGTTATTTATTATGCATTGAAAGCATCGATGATGCCTTTGAAGTCTGCTACTTTCAAAGCTGCTCCACCAATCAATCCACCATCAACATCTGGGTTAGCGAATAATTCTTTAGCATTAGAAGCTTTACAACTACCACCATAAAGAATAGAAACATCTTCAGCTGCCTTCTTACCAAACTTGTCAGCAATTACCGAACGAATGTAAGCATGAATTTCTTGTGCTTGAGCTGCAGAAGCTGTTTTACCTGTACCAATAGCCCAAACGGGTTCATAAGCAAGGATAATCTTAGAGAAATCTTCTACCGATAAATCAAATAAAGAGCCTGCTAATTGAGCATACACCACTTCGTTTTGTTTGCCTGCTTCACGTTCCGCCAACACTTCGCCGATGCAGAAGATAGGAGTCAAACCATTAGCCAAAGCTAATTGTACTTTATCTTTTAGCGTAGCAGGAGTCTCACCATAGTAAGCGCGACGTTCTGAATGACCTAGAATTACATATTTAGCGCCGGTGGAGGCTACCATTTCGGCAGACACTTCTCCTGTATAAGCTCCCGATACTTTATCTGCACAATTTTCTGCGCCTACACCAATCTTCTTTGCGTCTACAATCGGAGTAACCGATGCCAAGTGAATGAAAGGTGTGCAAATAATTACATCACAATTTTGTTTTTCACCAGCCAATGCTTCGTTCAATTCTTTAGCCAAAGCAATACCTTCTTGAAGGGTTTTGTTCATTTTCCAGTTTCCTGCAACAATGTTTTTTCTCATTTTGTTTATTTATTAAAGGGTTAATTAAATCTTTTATTCTTTTTCTGTTATTGTTTTTTCTATCTCCTCATTGTCATTTCCCTCCTCATTTCCATTCTCCTTTTTCGCCTTTTTCTTGTTTCTGCGTTTCACCCAAAGGATATCAATACCTAGAAAGAATAATAAAGGGACGGCAAACCACAATACGACCATCAAAATAGTATATAGCACACTCCTTGGCTTTAATATACCTAATTCTAATTTATCCAATTTGTCGGTTAACACATATTCATCAGGCAAGTCACTACGACTCCATTTATTCAATATCACTCCATCTTTGATAAGCACCAAGCCCGGATTAGAACGAACGATTGTTTTAAGTGTTATCACATCTGTTTCACAAAAAGGATATTCCGCTCCCGTTTTATCTCTCCATTGTTCCATTTGCAAAACCGGTGAAGAAGTCAAGCAATAAAATGAATATCCACGTTCCACACTATAATCGTATATTTCATTTATTAAGTCTATATTACTATCATCAGCTTCTTCTATCCGAGGTGCTATTAATAGAAAGGTGTATCCTTTATCTTGCAATATTTGTTCTGTTATATCCTCTTGATCGTCTGTTCTCACCACCGAGAAGTCGTGAATAGCAGGTTCATATCCTTTTTCGATGAGTAAAGAACGAGAATCAACGAAAGTCCACGTACTATCGGGATAATTAGCGAGCGTAAATTCTTTTTTTATTCCATCTTTTTCTAAAATAAAAACGCTCTCGTACACGCTACGTTTAGCATCATCAGGGATAGCCATTCCTTGGGGAATACTTGTCCCCACCTTATAGGGACGAAAATCAAAAATAGGCAGATAAGCGACACAATAAAAAGACACTCCAAGGATGAATATTAAAGTATAAAGAGATATTAGCCATTGTAATTTCTCACTTACAAGACGAATGATAAAGTTACCCCATACAAAGGTAGAAATAGCAGCAATGAAAAGCACCATATTCTTCCAAAAGGTTTGCCAATTGGTTAGTGTGAAAGCATCACCAAAGCAACCGCAATCGGATACCGGATTTTTAATAGCTAAGTATAAAGTAAGGACAGTCATAAAAGTCATAAAAACGAGCATCAAACTCGTTCCTAATCTCCGTCGAATACCAAAAAGGAAATAAATACCTAAAGTAAATTCCACAGTGAACAGCATCACAGATCCAAAGAAAGGAAAGAAAGAAGGAAAAAATGCAGTCATTCCAAACGCTTCCAAATAATCTTGTATCTTGTATTGCGTACCAAATGGGTCTACAGCTTTCACAAAACCGGAGAATATAAAAACGAATGCCAATACGAAGCGACAAATATTTGTCCAAATGGCTTTTACCCTATTTAGCTGTTTAGTCTCCAAATCCTAATTTTATCAAGGCAAACACAGCATAATTAATCATATCCATATAGTTTGCGTCAATACCTTCCGACACAATAGTCTGTCCGGCATGACTTTCAATCTGCTTAGTACGATATATCTTCATCAAAATTAAATCAGTGAAAGAACTAATCCTCATGCTTCGCCAAGCCTCATCATAATCATGATTTTTCGCCAGCATAAGTTCCAATACTATTTTTGCATATTTATCATATTGCTTTAGAGCTTCCCCTTCTGTCATGTCATCCGAAGACTCGGCATATCCAAATTCTAACTGTATCAGCCCGATGATACCATAGTTCACGATAGCAATAAATTCAGGACCAATACCTTCATCCACTAACGATATCCCCTTAATTTCGATGCTTCGAATACGGTTAGCTTTAATAAATAGTTGGTCGGTAATTGATGCAGGACGCATGATACGCCACGCTGCGCCATAATCGTGTAGCTTCTTAGCATACAAATCACGACAAACAGCGATTACTTGTTCGAATTGTTGTTTAGTATCTTTCATCTTTTCTATGAATAGGCTACAAAGGTAGCAATTATTAAGTAAAAACAGAAAGAGGACACTCTAAATTATATTAAAGTGTCCTCTTACGTGTAAGTATCTTATTATTTCTTTATGAACAGCGTAATACCTGACCCAATCTAAGAATTGTTCTTCTTGTTATATGGTTTAGCTTACACAATTTATCAATTGACGTCCCCCTCTTCGATGCAATTCCCGAAAGCGTATCTCCACTACGTACTTTGTGGTATTTAATAGTGCCATCAGATGCATACGAACTACTTGCCGACGCATTACGAACAGAACGATAATTTCTCCCTTTCATAAACGTATAAGTATCCGCTACCACATCCTGATTAGGGAAGTCAAACATAAAAGCCGGATTAATAGCAATACCTAAAACGCGAGTTTCGAAATGAAGATGTGAGCCGGTAGAACGTCCGGTATTACCACCTAAACCTATTGGCTCTCCTGACTTCACTACTTGATTTTCTTCTACCAAATGCTTAGACAAGTGACCATAAATGGTTTCCAATCCATTTTCATGACGGATCACTACATAATTACCATAGCCTCGACGTTCAAAATTCACAATACGAATTTTTCCGGAGAAAGCTGCACGAATAGTATCACCAATGAAGACTTTTACATCTAATCCGTTATGCATACGCCTTCTGCGAGGTCCAAACGGAGAAGTTATCAATGTGCTTGGGGTAGGCATAGAAAAGCCCGTTAAGTTTACGGTAAACGTATCGGGTATTTCTACTGCTCCATAAGCATGCACATGACTATTGTTCCAACTTGGATATAAACTATATGCCGGATATTTAGATTGTTCCGCTCTGATTTGTCTTTGTAATGCTAGAGAGTCTACTGCCTTCAATTTCCGATCAATAGGAGCTTGACGAGCAATCAAATCCTGAGAAAAAGAATTTAAACTGACCAATGCCATTGCTGCTACTACTACTATTCTAACGCACTTAAAATTCATTCGCTTGTTTTATGTAATCAATATTCGTCGTTTGCATATAAGTAATCAAATGAAGCTTGCCTATACTCGAATATTTCTTCAGGTTTAAAAAATCTACTTAATTCAGCTTTTGCTGTTTCCGGTGAATCGGAAGCATGAACTATATTTTCTTGAAAACTCACACTATAATCACCCCGTATAGTACCGGGCGCAGCCAAACGTCCATTTGTTGGACCAGCTAATGTGCGAACTGTTTGAATTGCATCCACTCCCTCATAACAGCAAACGATAACAGGAGCTGTCATCATGGAATTCTTTACTCGTTGAAAGAACGATTTTCCACTTAAATGAGCATAATGTTCACTGAGCACTGCATCTGTCAATTGCACCATTTTCATGCCAACTAACTTTAGTCCTTTCCGCTCAAAACGAGTGGTAATCTCCCCTATAAGTCCTCGTTGAAGAGTACCCGGTTTCAATATTACTAGTGTTTGTTCTATCATAAAAAAAACAACAATTTAATCAGTTTGTTTAATGCTTTTCTACCAAAATTCTTCCAAAGGTAGTATTTTTAGCCTATACATCCCTATTCTTCTTAACTATTTTTCAGAATAGCTCTTCCTACAATTTAAACGAAACAGTTGTTAACTACTGTAAACAAAGGGGATAAGGTTGATATATGTTTTGCAACATATTTTGCAAATTAGTTGCATGTTTAACCGATTTTCAGCTTATAGAAGCCCAATTTACATTCGTCTTTCTAAGTGCTTTAAGTTGTTTCCAAAGTACTTCATTATTGATATCTTCTTCTCCGGGATCTTCGTCTACGATTTTTTGCGCAACATTACGCACGTGCTGCAAAAGTTGACCATCTCGAGCAATGTCCGCTATCTTTAAATCAAATGCAACTCCACTTTGTTGAGTACCTTCCAAATCGCCTGGGCCTCTTAGTTTCAAATCCGCCTCCGCTATTTCGAAACCGTCATTCGTTCGCACCATTATTTCCAAACGTTTACGTGTTTCTTCGGTTAACTTATAGTTAGTCACTAAAATACAATAAGACTGATCAGCTCCTCGTCCTACTCTGCCCCTTAGTTGATGAAGCTGCGAAAGTCCAAAACGTTCCGCATTTTCTATTACCATCACCGAAGCATTAGGAACATTTACGCCCACTTCTATCACTGTTGTTGCCACCATTATTTGAGCTTCTCCGGTCACAAAGCATTGCATTTCCTTCTCTTTCTCTACTACCTTCATCTTACCGTGTACCTTACTTACCTTATAGTCAGGAAATTCTTCGCTAATATGAATATAACCTTCCTCCAAGTTCTTAATATCTATTTTCTCACTTTCTTTTATAAGCGGATAAACGATATATATCTGCCGTCCGTCCTCTATCTGTTTTCGGATAGAAGCATACAAGCTCTCTCTGCGGTTATCAAACTGATGCATCGTCACTATTGGTTTCCTGCCGGGAGGAAGTTCGTCTATAACCGATACGTCAAGGTCACCATATAAAGTCATAGCAAGCGTACGAGGAATAGGCGTTGCCGTCATCACCAATATATGGGGAGGTTTCATATTCTTATTCCATAACTTAGCGCGTTGAGCTACTCCAAAACGATGTTGTTCGTCAATTATTACCAAGCCCAATGAAGAAAAATTCACCGTATCTTCTATCACCGCGTGCGTACCTATTAATATGTCAATATCTCCTGTAAGCAAATCCAAAAGAATAGCTTCCCGTTTTTTACCTTTGATAGAACCGGTAAGCAGTTCCACTCGAACATTCAATCCAAAGAGAAATTCCCGAATAGTATCGTAATGCTGGTTGGCAAGTATTTCAGTAGGAGCCATCATACAAGCTTGAAAACCATTATCTTTCGCAATAAGCATACTCATCAATGCCACCAATGTTTTTCCGCTACCTACGTCTCCTTGCAACAGCCTATTCATCTGCCTACCACTACCCACATCAGACCTTATTTCTTTTATTACCCGTTTTTGTGCTCCGGTGAGTTCGAAAGGTAAGTTTTGAGAATAGAAAGAATTAAAAGCTTCCCCTACTCGTTCAAAAACGAGTCCCTTATATTTTCGTTGTCTATCTTTGCTGTAACGTAATATATTCAACTGCAAATAAAAAAGTTCCTCAAACTTCAGCCTTAGTTGCGCTTTACGAAGTAAATCAGGATTTTTAGGAAAATGTATATTCATCAAAGCATCAGTAATCGACATCAAATGATTCTCTTCGATTAAATACTTACTTAAAGTTTCTTCTAATGGAGGTTGTATCTGAAGTAAAAGCGAGGTAACCAGTTTTGCTATGGCATGGGAATTTAATCCGCCCCGTTTCATTTTCTCACTTGTATTGTAATAAGGCTGCAAACCCATTGTAGAGAGATTCAATTCCGATGCGCCATCAATGTCAGGATGCGCAATGTTTATTCGTCCGCCAAAGACGGTAGGTTTACCAAAGACAACGTATTCTTCTTGAAGTTTATATTTACCCAACAAATATTTTATGCCTTGAAACCATACTAGGTCTACTACGCCTGTTCCATCAGAGAAGTGGGCTATCAGTCTTCGTTGCCGCCCCTCGCCTACTGAATCAAAACTAAGGATTTTGCCTTTCAACTGAATATAAGGCATATTGCCATCTATCTCGTGGATATAGTAGAGTCGACTGCGATCTATATATTTGTAAGGAAAGTAATATAAGAGGTCATGCAAAGAATGAATATTTAGCTCTTTGTTGAGCATTGCTGCTCGTTGAGATCCAACTCCCGGCAGATACTTAATGTCGCGTGTGGTAAAATCGAACATCAGAGTAAGGCATTCGCCACTTTAATATCGAACGGAGTAGTAATCTTGATATTTTCTCGATTGCCTTCTACCAAACAGACCGGGACATTTAAAGCTTCTACTACCGAAGCATCATCAGTGAAAGCAGGCGTATAAGTTTGATTATATGCTTGCTTGAGCAAGGAGGTAGTAAACACTTGAGGGGTCTGCACTAATTTATAGTTATTTCTATCAACAGTTTTGCTGATTCCTTCCGCTAAACAACGGACAGTTTCCATAATTCCTATCACCGGAATAACAGCTCTTTTTTCTGCCGCTGCTTCAAAGCAATGAGCAATCACTTCACGAGAAACGAAAGGACGAACACCATCGTGAACTCCCACTAAGCCATCTTCTGTTATCAATTTCAATCCATTCAGCACCGAATGGAAACGAGTTTCACCTCCATCCGCTATTTCATGAGGGATACTGAATGAATAACCACGACAAAGTTTTCGCCAATAAGTTTGTTGATCAGAGGGAAGTACCAATATAATATGAATAGAAGAATCATACTCATAGAAAGCACGAATGGTATGCATCAGCACCGGACAATTGCCAATAACGAGAAATTGTTTAGGAATCTCTCCTCCCATGCGCAATCCTTTTCCACCTGCTACTATTAATATATATTTCTTCATTAGCAATAAACTCTAAATTTTAGTTAACTATCATTCCTGCGGCTATTTCACGAGCTTTAGCTTCCCCACATAATTCTTTTACTATCGTCAAAGCAAATTCCATGGTTGCACCGGGACCATTACCCGTAATCATTGTATCAGACAGTTCTACAGAAGCACCAGTATAATTCGCTCCTATTAATTCATTTTCAAAAGAAGGGTAACAAGTTACCTGCTTCCCTTTTAATAAACCTAATCGTCCTAACACAAACGGAGCGGCACAAATAGCAGCGATCGGCTTGTTTGCAGCCTCACTTTTTAAAAGTAGCTGCCTCAATCCTGCGTGATTACTTAGATTAGTAGCGCCGGGCATTCCGCCAGGTAATATAAGCATCTGCACATCATCAAAAGAATTTTCTTCAAAGCAGCTATCACCCTCAACAGTAATATGATGAGCACCTATCACCGATTTGTTTTTTGTTATAGAGACTGATTTCACCGTCAATCCGGCACGTCGGAGTACATCAATCGTTGTGATTGCTTCTATCTCTTCAAATCCATTTGCCAAAAATACATAAACAGTTTTCATATTCTTCTCCTTGCTTAGTTAAGTTTAAAGCTATAAGTGATAGTTCCCATTTGATTGTTTACCCCATCCACCGTATTGAAACGAGCTTTCTTTGCCGCATCTTCCGCAGCCTTTCGCAGAGCTGAATTTACAGTATTAGTTTTCTTATTGATGCTAGTGCTTACCACTATTCCAGCTGAATTCACCACAATGGTAACTACCACTGTACCTTCGTCTTTTACATTATAAATGGGACGTGGCAATCCACCCTTACCTACCGAACGTCCATTGAGGTCGAGTGTACCATAGCCTCCTACTCCGCTAGACTTTCCCGTCGAAGAGTTTCCTTGTAAACTGCCTTCGATACCCGTTCCTGTTGTTCCTGTTCCTTTGTTGTCCATCTTAGAACCTTTACCAAATGCTCCGGCTATTCGTTTAGATGCGGCATCAGCTGCTGCCTTTTCGGCTTCTGCCCTTTTTTGAGCTTCCGTCTTCTCTACCGTTTTTTTTACCTCAGGCTTCTGTCTCTTTTCTTTTGGCTTTGGTTCTGTTTTAGGTTTAATCGTCACCGTTTCTTCCTCAGCTTGCGTAATTATTTCTTGTTCGGTAGGCTTCACCGCCACTTCTTCAGGGGTAGTTTCTTCGGGTGCAATATCTACTTCCGTCATGGTAGAAGGGTCGAACATTCCTTGCGAAAGGTCTACATTACCCAACATCACCGGCACTCCACTTTCCTCCGTCTCTTCCGGCTGACGAATATATATCAGCAGTAGTAAGACGAAAAAGGCGAGATGCACTAAGAACGTTCCCGCAATACCTATTATTTTACGCTTATCTTTTTTCATTCAATGTTGTTTATCTATCAGCCGTTTCGGGCGGACGGGTAGCCAATACCATCTTGAAATGATTTTCATTAGCAATATTCAACACCTTCACTATTTCACGATAAGGTACCGATTCATCGGCATACAACGCCACGTACATTTCCGGTTCCCGATTCATGCAATCTTGCAAGAAAGCAGGAAGTCCCGCTAAGTCTATCGATTGCTCCTCCTCGTTACCAAAAGCCACGAAATAGTTTAGTTCCTTATCAATGATGACTCTAGTAAGAGGCTTAGCCGAAGTCTGTTGCTTCCCTTGAGGAAGCAACACCTTGATAGCATTTGGCGAAACTACCGTTGAGGTTATCATAAAGAATATCAGCAATAGGAATATGATGTCTGTCATAGACGCCATACTGAAGTTGGGCGATATTTTTGTCCTTCTTTTTAATGCCATATTTTTACTTTTGAGCAGGTTCGTTAAGCAAATCCATAAACGCAAGTGTCTTTGCTTCCATCTTGTTTACCACTCCATCCACTAGCGTTACTAGGTAGTTATAAGCAAACATGGCAATAATTCCCACTATCAAACCACCTACTGTGGTTATCATTGCTTCATAAATACCTCCCGATAAGATAGTGATATCTATATTGCTACCCGCATTTGCCATTTCCCAAAAAGCGCGCACCATGCCGGTTACTGTACCTAAGAAACCTATCATCGGCGCACCTCCTGCTATAGTTGCCATTATAGGCAATCCTTTTTCGAGCTTCGACACCTCTAAATTTCCTACATTTTCTATAGCTATCTGCACATCGTTAATAGGTCTACCCAAACGACTGATACCTTTTTCTATCATTCGTGCAGAAGGAGTATTGGTTGTTTTGCAATAATTTAGCGCAGCCTTTATTTCTCCTGTAAGAATATAATCCTTGATTCTATCCATAAACATGGGATCTTCTTTCCCCGCTTTGCGAATCACATAAATACGTTCAAAAAGGATATAAAAACAACCAATGGAAAGGATTGCTAATACAATCATTATCCATCCGCCTTTTACCGCCATATCTAACATATTCATTTGAGGAACAACTGCTACAGGATTTACAGCAGCAGAATTTACGACTTCAGTAATTGAATCGGTCGTTTGTGCCGCAACTTGTGCGAGCAATAGTAATAAAGTGTTCATTAGCGAAGACAGTTTTTATATTCTTGAATTGTTTTTTCTAATCCTAAATAAAGTGAGTCACTGATTAAGGCATGACCAATAGAGACCTCATCTATCCAAGGTATATTTTGATAAAGATAGGCTAAATTGACCAAACTCAAATCATGTCCGGCATTCAATCCCAAGCCCAAGCTACGTGCCAACTTTGCTGCCTTAATAAAAGGAGCAATAGCCATTGCTTTATCTTGATTAAATAAGGTGGCATAAGGTTCGGTATAAAGTTCTACTCTATCCGCTCCTGCTTTAGCTGCGTATTCAATAGATTCAGCATCCGTACCAACAAAAACCGAAGTACGAACACCTGCATTGCTAAACGTATCTAATATTTCAGTTAGGAACTTTTGATTGGCACGAGTATCCCAACCTGCATTAGAAGTTATCTGTATTGGGTCATCCGGAACTAAAGTTACTTGAGAAGGTTTTACCTTCAATACCAAATCTATAAATTCGGGCGAAGGATAACCCTCTATATTAAATTCCGTTCTAAGCAAAGGACGCAACTCATACACATCCGTATTGCGAATATGTCGTTCGTCGGGACGTGGATGAACAGTGATTCCTTCAGCTCCAAAGGCTTCACAATCTAACGCGACCTTTGCCACATTAGGGGTATTGCCGCCTCTCGCATTTCGAAGGGTTGCTACTTTATTAATATTTACGCTTAATCTAGTCATGATTCTTTTGTTCGTTTTGTTGGTCATCTTTTTACATTCCTCATCAATTAACAAAAAAATAAAAGGCAATTATACCGGAGGAATGAAAAAAAAGTCCCAAATTTGCATACCTATTGAGAGTACAAAAGTAATAGTAATTACTGAAACCTATGCCCTTTAGCATTAAAAGATTTATAAATTTAATTTTTATAATACAACATATAGATGAAATTCGCCATTTTCGGTAACACTTATCAAGCTAAAAAATCAGCTCATATAAAGACCCTCTTAGATCTTTTAGAAAAACGGGGAGCTGACATCTGTATATGCAAAGAATTTTACGAATTCATCACTTGCGATATGCATTTGGATATTCCTAGAGTCAACTTGTTTGACGATGATAACTTCGATGCCGACATGGTGATAAGTGTTGGTGGGGATGGTACATTTCTTAAAGCAGCCAGCAGAGTTGGAAATAAAGGGATTCCTATCTTAGGTATCAATACCGGTCGCTTAGGATTTCTAGCAGATGTGTCACCCGAAGAGATGGAAGCAACTTTCGAAGACATCTACAACAAGCATTACAAAATAGAAGAACGAACTATTTTGCAGGTAGACAATGATGAGCACACACTTTCGGGGTACCCATTTGCTCTTAACGAAATAGCAGTGCTCAAACGTGATAGTTCATCAATGATTACTATTCATACGTCTATCAACGATGCCTACCTAACCACTTATCAGGCCGACGGACTAGTTATAGCCACCCCAACCGGTTCTACCGCTTATTCGCTTAGCGTAGGCGGACCAATTATTGTTCCTCATTCTAATACAATAGCCATCACTCCGGTAGCTCCGCATAGTTTAAATGTGCGTCCTATTGTAGTTCGCGATGATTGGAAAATAACCTTGGAAGTAGAGAGCCGAAGTCACAACTTCTTGATAGCGATAGACGGTAGAAGTGAGTCGTGCTGCGAAAGCAGTAAACTCACCATCCGCAAAGCAGACTATTCAATTAAAGTAGTCAAGCGGTTCAATCACATCTTTTTCGATACCTTACGCACTAAGATGATGTGGGGAATAGACAGCCGTTCATAATTAGCAATATTTTCATAACATCTACTCCCGGGAAACCTTCTGTCTTATAAATTATGCCTCCTTCTTTGTCTATTACCAAATAAGTGGGTACCCCCACCGGCATGAAGTTATTTGCGTAAATATTCCCATGTCTTGAGAAGTGGACTTTCATCTGCTATATAGATATAAAAAATAAAGATATTTTTATATCTATATTTTTAGAATTCAGTGCCAGACCGCCACTATTTTCAATCACCACA